>JAFDAR010000039.1 GCA_019313735.1 Deltaproteobacteria bacterium
CCGCGAGAAATGCTCGTCATAGATTTGGACAAAGGTCTCAAAATTGTCCTCCACGCAGCGGTAATAATCCGAATCTTGCAGATTTCGTGGACGATAAACGGCGGCAGGAGTGGAAAATTCTGGGATATTGACTATCCTTGGGATGATGAGGGGATTGCCCCGCCGCTGCTCGTCTATGCGGACCTGATGGCAACTGGAAATGACAGAAATATTGAAACGGCAAGAATAATCCATGACAAATTCATCCGTCGACTTATCGAAAAACTGTGATCAGTGACGGTCTTTGGGGATGTCCATTTGTTTATTGGATTGCCTTCTCCTAAATGGCAGGATCAACCATCGGGTGTCACCCTGACGGTGTATTAATCAAAAACATTCATCCCTGATGATTTCCAATATAGACATGATAAACGCTGGATAAACAAACTTTTTAAAACTGACTCAGGAGAGAAATATGGCCTTATTTCTGGTTCAACACGGGCTCAGTCTTTCAAAGGATAAAGACCCTGAAAAGGGACTTTCAAACGCCGGGAAGCGGGAAGGAGGATACCCGGCGCATTGCCGATGTGGCAAAGAGCTACACGATTGTCGTGGCGAAAATTGTTCACTCGGGCAAAAAAAGGGCCGAGCAAACAGGAATCATTTTCCAGGATGCATTGCAACCGAAACCGGATCTTGCCAAAATATCGGGAATCAATCCCATGGACGATGTAAAGGCCTTTGGCGATACCCTTGACCCGGCAGTCGATCTCATGGTGGTGGGGCAGCTGCACTTGCGGCGGGCGCATTATTTAAATTATTTAAGGATTCCTACTACGCCGATGGAATAAGATCTTTGGTCTGATTTTCCACTCAATTTCGAGGCCAAAACTTTACTCCCTATCTTAAGCTCGCCGGTCACGTATAGCATTTCGCCAGTTCCGCGGCTATAGGGTACGCCAACGGGTCCCATGAAGGTATAAGCAATAACGTCGCCTTTCTCAGATGAGACGGGAACGCTAAAATCAAACCGCTGAAGCTTTGTCCCGGCAGCATTGAAAGGGCCGGCCTGCCAGACCACAAACCACTCATCATTTACCTTCCGTAGAATGTTAATACTATACGCGCAGGGAGATGTGAAATATCCCCAGGTCCCGAGAAGGGGGCCACCATCGGGGATACGATTCTTCATATCCACCAGTGTTACATTTTGCCCCTCGCTCTTTTTACGATCGATCAGTCCCCCCCCTACATAATCTAGAAAGTCACTTTTTTGGGAGAATTCACGAAAGGAGAACATTTGGGTTTTTAGAAACGCGCGTATGTTTTGACGAAGATTCCCGGTTTCTTCAATGCCCACATCCTTCTCTTTTTCGAGGGTATTGGAAATGTTTGTCTGTTTTTTTAATGTCGAGATCAGCTCGGTCTTTTCATTTTCAAGCTCGACAACCCGATTTTTTGCTGTCTGTAAATTAGCGGTAAGATTGCGATTCTGTTCATCGAGCATTTTCATTTTTTCAGGGGTTGTTACGCATCCCGTCAAAAACAGTGTAATCAAAAAGTAAAAGGTTGCTTTTTTCATTGTTCTCTCCAATTTAATTTAAATTACTTCGTTATTTGAAAATTCACTGTTCCCGCCGTGACGTCCCCTGATATGAGATCAATACAGTATTTCCCGTACACCCATCCGTCTATGGGACGACGTACAGAAAACCCCGAATTGCCGCTTTCCTGCGTTATGATAACAGGAAATTCCTGCAGTGTTAATTTTCTCCCTTCATCACGCCATACGCCTTTAAGAATCGTGCCCGGTTTCAGGTTTGAATAGGTAAACCATACATATATCTGATCGACCGTGGCGCAGAAACTTTCTATCGATGTTATGCCTGAGCCGGCGGGCCTTTCGATCAACGCATAAATATGATCAATTGTTCCCTTTCCTTCGGGGGTTGATTCAGGCATATCAACGGCTGACGGAATTGCCGCGATGGCAACTTTTTTTTCAGAAACAGATGTTTTCAAATTCAGCCATGCAGCCCAATCTTCCCCATTACCGTTACCGCCATCTGTAGAGATCAGCCGCAGTTTTTTGATTCCCGTCATATCAAGGAAAAATTTCTTGGCGGGGTCCTGCTGTCGGATCAATCCGCTTTTCCAGAGGTTCTTTCCATCTCCCGTGATGATAAATTCAACCGATCCTCCGTGACCGCAGTAATCGATACAATCGAGCACGGTCGCATACCCCGATAAAATGAGAGGGGAACCATCATGGATATACACAATTTCAGTGGGTCCTGTTGCTCCCGGCGGACAAAACAGTCCGTCCTCAATGGAAAACCCCCTTTCCATAGCGTCCAGGTCTTTATCCGTAAAGAGTTTTGTCCGGGTAATATGTGAGACATCAGCCCAGGCACCTCTGATCAGAATCTCCCGGGGAATATATATATCGCCCAGGGGCTTGATTACAGGGGCGGAAGCTTTGTTGAAAGCATGTGTCACTTCCCCGTCTGAAAAAGCCCTGCCGTAGATACGAAGGGATTTCACATATCCTTTAAAATAATCGTCCTCCCGGGTCGCCGGTACACCTCCGATGGTAAGGGGACCGGTAGTTTTTCTTATTCCGGACTTTGAGTATGGTCCCTCTGCTGCCTTTTTTCCATTGACATAGGTTTTCATGACACCTTTTTTACTATCAATGACGAAGGCAAAAATAGTTCTTCCCTGAACGTTTTTCTCGGAAGTACTCAAAGTTAACTGCCCTTTGCCGATCCTGTCTTCAGGCGTCGATGCAAAATGAATTAACCCTCCTGAATTGATCCACACGCCATATTCACGATATTCGCAATTTATCGAACCATTGGGTGAATTTCCCTTCCATACAAAATTGTGCCATGGTTTGTTTCCGTAACCCCAGGGTGTAATATCACCAATGATTGTCAGCGATGATTCAGAATGGAGCGATGCAGAGGCCGGCACCTCGATGTAATCGTCAATACCGTCAAAAAACAGTCCCTCCGACCCGCACTGTGTGGCACCATGCACTATTCCGTCGTTTTTGTTATCAGAGAAGTCCCGAACCGTTGTTCCCTGCATCTCATGCGTAAAATCATAGAAAAGTCTCAGCTCCTCTTCAGTGGCGGTATCCTTTGTGCCGGTGGCTGTGGGTGCGCCATCTTCTTCGCCTGTGCTATGGAGAAGCTGAGAAGCGGCGTACAGTTCATACGAGGTCTTGACTTCATCCATGAAGAGCGTTTCCGGGGTGACTCTTTCTATTTTCCAGACACCGTCCTTTTTGGCAAACATGGCTATATAGGTCATCTCCTTGGCAAAGTTCTCGCCCGTTGCCTTATTGAAGAGGGTCCCAGATACTCGGTACCGGGCCACCGCGGTTGAGTTGTCATTCGACAGAGCAGCCTCTACAGGACCGATATTCATATCTCTCGTGCCAACTGCGGACCAGGCGTTGCGCGTCATCAGGGCGATCTTCTCCCGTTCATCTCCGGGGTCCAGTATCTGCGTATCGAGGAAGCCGTCCAGATCCTCCTGGACAAAAGAGTCATAATAAACACGTATAACAGAATCGATCTTCGCGACATCATCCTCCGCACAGACAGGCGCACCACTTCCGATCATGAAGAGCAGTGTAACAATCACTCCGAGTATGTATCTGCGCTTTTTCAATTCTCGCCCGCTTTCTTGCTGAATTTCACGGCATACTTCGCCATCCGGTGAATCGAATGTCCCTCCTCCTCATCCTCCACCTTGACCATAATCGGCATAAAGAGGACATCTTCCCAGGATTCGGCCGCATCCTCGAATTTTCTGTGCAGGCTGTAGAAGGTCTTGGCATTTTGGTAGAGTATCTTTAATGCTTCGGAATATGGATCCATTGGCACTCCGTTCGCCAGATCGGCGAAGGACTGATAGGTATCGAGAAAGCCTATCGTCGCGTGAACACCGTCCAGCACAACATCCGTCGATTCCGTTCCCGTTTCCTCACGCACGGCAATCTTCTGGTTTGCAATCTGATTCGTATAGGTGTCGGCACCTTCGCGGATATTTTTATGAGCCCCCAGTGCATAATCTCCCACGTCCACTGTCTTTGCCGCCCAGTCTCCACCGGGGGACACCATCTTGTTGACGAGAAAAAAGCCCTTGTCCTTGAATTTGGCTGCATTTTCGACTGTGTACGGGATTTCAGCGCCATCGGCGGTCTTTATGAATTTCTGCATTTTCGAGCCTTTTACCCAGAATGCTTTGAGAAGTTTCTTTCCCCCGAGAAGGGATGCGTAGCGGATGAATAATTTGGTGTTTGTTTTCCTGAATTCTTTCAGGACATCAGGCAGGTCATTCAGATCAAGACCCATTTTCTCAGCTTTGAATCTGAATTCAAAGGGGCTTGTCGCACCGTCGACCTCAAGCTCTTCATCGTAGCCGTGACCGCCGGAATAGCCGAATTCGCCTTTTCCCCACAGGCTGATCGTAAAGGTTTTGCTGTCGGCATCATCGATCACGACAATGGATGGGTTCTTCTGCCATGTTCCGGCGAGATCTCCACCGGGAACCGCAAACTTGCTGATTTTGGGATACGGAGAATCAAGGGGGATTTCCACGGTTGTTTTTTGTTCGGTATTTGCCCTGTCCCGCACTTCGATCTGATGCGTTGCGGGGAAGAAGATTGCCGGGTCCATCATCCTGCCGATCTTTTCCCTGAGCACCGCCGGCGGTATATACTCAACGGAGGTTTTTCCCTCCTGATCGGTCTTCACTTCTACGGATGATCTTCCCTTAGCATTCAACCATCCGCCTTCAAGATACGGCGCAGTCAACGCCTGGGATATGACGGTAAATTCTCTTCCCTGAACAGGCTTATCTTCCGAATCTGTAATCGTCAGCGTCAATTCCTTCCTGTTCTTCGGGTGGGCGACGATCGCCCCATCATAGTCGATATCGACGGTAAACGCCCCGATGATCCCCAGGTATCTCACTACTTCTTCAGGTCCGATTGAATATCCCTTCGGGATTAGTTTCAACGTGACTGACATGATGGGTTCATCCGCATAGAGAGCAACAGGAAAGATGATGTCCATATTATTCCCGCCACGTGTTACCGGATAGTCTTTCGAGAATACCGTCCGCTTCACCGTCTCGGCGGTTACCCGGATCACACCGGAATCCACCGTATCGAGGGCATATTCGACGGCTATTGTAATATCCTGCGTCGATCCCGTTTTAATTTCGACATCACGATCCGTATCGGGTGACAGAACTCCAAGGTAATCAGAGGTCGGACACCCATCTTCATTCACCGCCGTTTTTGCCGGTGTGCTCGGACACAGGTCCTTGAGATCAGACACACCGTCATCGTCACTGTCCTGATTCGGATCTCCCGGTTTGAAAATACCCGAACGATCGACAATGATTTCTCCGTCATCTATGTGCCAACTGTAATTCCAGGGATAGACCTTCACGACGGTCTTTTCGTTGTTCTTTTTTGCCTCATATCTCAACTCCGGATAGGGGCCTTCTTTCATGTTCAGCAGTTTTGGGCTGGTGTATCCATCGTCGGAATTTCCAATAAGATTAATTGCGTTTCCCGCACTCTCAAGATCGGAATATTTTGCAAAGACAGGCGTTCCATCGTCATTTCTCATGATGTCAGGTGTACCGTCAGAGTTAAATCCGAGAAATATCGTTCGTTTGTGAACGTAAGTAATGGGGCCTTCGCCGTTTATCCATGCCTGTCCTTCAATCAGATTGCCCCGACCCACGCGTACTATAGCATCGTCGGGAATCTCTCCCGCCTTTGCCATCGCCTCAAAGCGCTTCTGAATGGATTCATTTTCACTCTTCAACCGGTTATCGAGTGATGAAAAATCCGGATCGGCGCACCAGCGGTTATCCTCGTCTACTCCCTGAAGTATCCCCGTGCACTGCCCTTCGGGCGGATCAAATTCTATTTCTCCTGTTTCTTGATCAAAATGCACCGTAAAGCTATGTTCCCCCGCAACTTCCTCTTTGCTGCACTGTGATAAACGCTCCCTTATGTCATGGGAGCAAACCTCAACCAGGCCTTGCGTACGGATGCCGATTTCTCCCATTGGTAGAGGAATTCCCCTGTAGTTCGGGACGATCCAGTTCGTATTGTTGATAAGCCGGCCTTTGAATTTGAATAAAGGGTACGGATAAGAAACTTCGGTCCAGCGTTTACTCCCCTGGAATTGAAAGGTCTTTTTTATTGTTTTGCCGTCCGATGATTCTGAATATTGCACAAGCATTACGTTTCCCTGCTCATCGAGAAACGGCCGGGGGGCGTGCCGGGTATAGTCCAGGCCCTTTATCAGAATAGGGGCGGCCGTGCCTCTTAATGTTTTTTCAGAATAACTCAGGAGCCACGGTTTTTTTTGCCCTTTTGAATTGAAAGTTACCATTTCAATCCAGAAATACGTCTTTGTTACTACATTGTGAACACCTATTTTTCCGGGGAGTCTCGGGGCAATTTTGATGATCCGGTAATTGATATTGTTCCGTTTGTCGGCGGGTATGGCCCGCAATGTGATCAGGGCTGGGATACAACCTTTTGCAACTACGTTGAAGACAAAAGCGTTGGGCGGTGCGTATTGATCCGGTATGGGAACTATGAGGCTTTTATCGGCAGAGAACGTTTTGGCAATCTCACCGCTGAGAGGATTAATAACCTGAATCTCCGGAATATCTGAAAATTCGACGGGAACCCTTTTGGTCCTTTTCTTTCCCGTCTTCGAATCAACCGTCTCTATTCTCCGCGTCAGCGGTCTAATCTGAATAAAATAGTTGTAAGGAAGTCTGATTGTTTCGGAAAGCCCGGATACAGAAAGCCCAGATTCTTCGTCTTTGATCTCAAACTCGCTGACAGGATTTCCCCATAGCCTCAATTCATATTTGCCGGGCTTGCCGAACGTAAGTGTATAGGAACCATCGGAAGCGATCCGCCGTGTGTGAAGACTTGAAAAATCCTCCCCACTGTCGGCAAACAAAGGCACGGCACGAATCATTTCCTCCATGTAAGTGTTCCCGACGTCAACCGGAGAGCCGTCACTGAACTGAATTACCCCGCTGAAACGAACGGTTGCGAAGGCTTGAGAAAAACAGGGAAAAGTTAGCAGATAAAAGCTGATAAACAGCGTTGTTACCAGGTAAGCAGAAGACAAAACCTTTTTCATATGAACACCAGAACCGGATATATCGATAAGAATTGATAAGAACTTCCTTTTTCATGGTGGAAGTATAGGGGGGCTGTTTTTGCTTGTCAAGGGATATTTTACATCGAAAAGCAGGGGCTGGCGATGCGATTGGAAGAGGGAGGTGGAGCAGCAGCCCTTTTGAAAAAT
>JAFDAR010000040.1 GCA_019313735.1 Deltaproteobacteria bacterium
GGGGCAAAAACGACGGTTATACTGGCGGACCAATTGAAGGATCTTGGATATAAATATGCCACGATTTCCGGTCTGTCGATCGCCATAGGTGATCTTATCATCCCTGACAGTAAGGGTGATATTGTTGACAGGGCACAGAAAGATGTTTTGGGGATACAGAAGCAGTATATGGAAGGCCTGATAACCGACGGTGAACGTTACAACAAAGTTATAGATATCTGGGCCCATGCAACCGAAAAAGTTGCCGGTGACATGCTGAGTAATATCGGCACCGAGGAATTGGGAGGATCTGACGGACGGAAGAGCAAGGTTGAGAGTTTCAATTCGATTTATATGATGGCCGATTCAGGCGCCCGCGGCAGTGCGGCCCAGACGAGACAACTTGCCGGCATGAGAGGGTTGATGGCAAAGCCGTCAGGGGAGATTATAGAAACACCCATTACAGCTAACTTCAGGGAAGGGCTTACAGTTCTGCAGTACTTTATTTCCACGCATGGCGCCAGGAAGGGCCTTGCCGACACTGCCCTGAAGACGGCGAACTCAGGTTATCTCACGAGAAGGCTTGTTGATGTGGCGCAGGATGCTATTGTTATGGAAAAGGATTGCGGCACTCTCGATGGAATTTACGTTTCAGCCCTGGCTGAGGGTGGAGAAATAATAGAAACGGTGGGCGAGCGTATTCTCGGGAGGGTTGCTCTGGAGGATATAGAAGATCCCTTTACCGGAGAAATCCTGGTGGAGGCAAATCAGGAGATCGATGAAACTCTTGCAGAAAATATCGACAAAGCGGGTTTGGAAAGAGTACTTATAAGATCTGCTCTGACTTGCAAGTCAAAACATGGAATCTGTGCATTGTGCTATGGGAGAGATCTGGCGCATGGTCACCTGGTAAATATAGGCGAGGCCGTTGGTATTATTGCGGCCCAGTCCATAGGCGAACCAGGAACCCAGTTGACCATGAGAACATTCCACATAGGTGGTACAGCGAAGTTTGAAGAACACTCCACTCTGGAGGCGAGGCATGATGGGGCGCTCAAGTTCGCTGATATCAATACGGCTGTAAACAAGAATAATGAAACCGTTGTTATGAGCAGGAATGGAGAGGTCCACGTTCTGGATGAAGAAGGAAGAAACCGTGGTAAATATCCTGTTCCCTATGGAGCTCATTTAAAGGTTGTTGAAGGGCATGATATAAAGGCGGGCACCCTGATTGCCCAATGGGACCCCTATGCGATTCCAATACTTTCCGAAATTGATGGAACCATAAAATTTGGGGATATTGTTGAAGGGAAAACCATGCGGGAGCAGGTTGACGAGGTTACCGGTCTTTCAAGGAAGGTAATTGTGGAATACAGGGTTGCCGACCTGCGCCCCAGAGTTTCGATAAAGGACAAGGATGGAAAAACAGCCAAAGTCCCGGGAACGCATACGATCGCGCGGCATATGCTGCCTGTAGGGGCGAATATCAGTGTTTCAGAGGGTGATAAGATAAAGGCAGGTGATATTATCGCCAGGGTCCCCAGGGAAACCACAAAAACGAAGGATATTACGGGAGGTCTCCCACGTGTTGCGGAACTCTTTGAGGCCAGAAAACCAAAAGAGTATGCCGTGATAACCGAGATAGACGGAGAGGTCTCATACGGTGAGGATGTCAAGGGGAAGAGGAGAACAATTGTAACGCCTGACATCGGTGACCCTAAGGAATATCTGATCGCCAGGGGGAAGCATGTAAGCGTCCAGGAGGGTGACAGGGTGGTAGCAGGCCAGGCCCTGATGGATGGATCGGTTAATCCTCATGACATTCTTAATATCAAGGGTGAAAAGGAACTGGCAAGTTATCTGGTCGATGAGGTGCAGGAGGTTTACAGGTTGCAGGGTGTCAAGATCAATGACAAGCACATAGAGATTATCGTGCGACAGATGCTCAAAAAAGTAAAAGTGACAGACTCCGGTGACACCTCTTTTCTTATGGATGAGCAGGTGGATAAAAACAGGTTTGAAGAGGAGAACGATGAAGCAATTCAACGGGGAGAAGAACCGGCCACTGCCGTACCCGTGCTTCTTGGTATCACCAAGGCATCGCTTCATACCGAAAGCTTTATCTCCGCGGCGTCTTTCCAGGAAACAACCCGAGTGCTCACGGAGGCCGCCCTGTCCGGAAAGGTGGATTATCTGAGGGGTCTTAAGGAAAATGTGATTATGGGCAGGCTTATTCCTGCCGGCACGGGACTTCCCATATATAAGAAGTTGGGAATAGATGTTAAGAAAAAAACTTTGATCGCTGAAGATCAGCAAATAATTGAAGAAAATATTGAGAAAAACCTTGACAGTCAGGTTGCAAATTGATAGAAATCGCTACTTTGCTGTACTTCAGTTTCTGAAGATATAGCGGGAAGGATTTGTGGAGGGATAATGCCTACGATAAACCAGTTGATACGCAAGGGCAGATCAAAAATAAAGAAGAAAGCTTCAGCGCCGGCTCTTACCAGTTGCCCCCAGAGAAGGGGGGTCTGTGTGAGAGTGTATACCACTACTCCCAAGAAGCCGAATTCCGCCCTTAGAAAGGTGGCCAGGGTTCGTCTTACCAGTGGTTACGAGGTTACCTCATATATACCGGGTATCGGACACAATCTTCAAGAACATTCTGTTGTTCTCGTAAGAGGTGGCAGGGTTAAGGACCTTCCCGGAGTCAGATATCATGTAGTAAGAGGTTCGCTGGATGCCATAGGGGTTCAGGACAGAAAACAGAGCAGGTCGAAATACGGCTCTAAAAAACCTAAGTAGACAGGAACAGTTATATGCCGAGGAGAAGAAGAGTAACAAAAGGAAAAATACTGGCGGATTCCAAGTACAACAGCATCCTGGTGGCAAGGTTTATTAATAACCTCTTGAAGAAAGGGAAGAAAAGCGTTGCCGAGTCCATGCTCTATGGCGCTTTTGACGGTATAGAAAATAAGGTACACGGGTCACCCCTTGAAGTTTTTGAAAAGGCTATGGATAACGTGAAGCCTGTTCTTGAGGTAAAATCGAGACGGATAGGCGGTGCTACATATCAGGTGCCTACGGAGGTGTTACCAGACAGGCGGATAGCCCTTGCAATCAGGTGGTTGATAGGGAATGCAAAATCACGTGTTGGTAAAAGCATGAAGGAAAAATTGGCAGCTGAATTCATGGATGCCGCCGCGGGCAGGGGTGCATCTGTCAAGAAAAGAGAAGACACCCACAAGATGGCTGAAGCAAACAAAGCATTTGCCCATTACAGATTTTAGGATTTTACAGTTATTGATAAGGGAATCAATTAACCATTTTTAATTAAAGGAGGTATATGGTTATGGCAAAGAAGAAATTTGAAAGGACGAAGCCGCATCTGAATATCGGCACCATTGGACATGTGGATCATGGGAAAACTACATTGACCGCAGCTATAACAAAACACCTGGCCTCTAAGGGTCTTGCCGAATATATGCCCTTTGACTCGATTGATAACGCCCCCGAGGAGAAGGAGAGGGGCGTTACCATAAATATCGCACATGTCGAGTATCAGACTGAGAAGAGACATTATGCCCATGTCGATTGTCCGGGGCATGCTGACTATATAAAGAATATGATATCGGGTGCCGCTCATATGGATGGCACCATACTGGTGGTTGCGGCGTCGGATGGCCCCATGCCGCAGACGAGAGAGCATATCCTCCTTGCCAGGCAGGTTCAGGTGCCGTACGTTGTTGTTTACATGAACAAGGTTGATCTGGTTGATGACCCTGAACTCCTTGACCTTGTTGAGCTGGAGTTAAGAGAGCTCCTGACGGATTATGATTTCCCCGGTGACGATATCCCGATTATAAGGGGATCGGCCCTGAAGGCCCTGGAGAGTGAGGATTCTGATTCTGAAGATGTTAAAAGCATATGGGAACTGATGGACGCCGTAGATTCTTATATCCCTGAACCTGTTCGAGACCTTGATAAGCCTTTTCTTATGCCTGTCGGTGATGTGTTTACCATCTCCGGTCGCGGGACGGTTGTGACCGGCCGTGTTGACAGGGGAATTGTCAAGACGGGTGACGAAGTCGAGATAGTAGGGATCAGGCCGACCTTCAAGACGGTATGCACCGGCGTTGAGATGTTTCGTAAGACTCTCGATGAGGGAAGGGCCGGTGACGATGTTGGTCTCCTTTTGAGGGGCACAAAGCGGGAAGATGTTGAAAGGGGTCAGGTTGTTGCAAAGCCAGGTTCCATCACCCCCCATACGAAGTTCAAGGCCCAGGTATATGTCCTTACGAAAGAAGAGGGTGGAAGGCACACGCCTTTCTTCAATGGATATCGCCCGCAGTTTTATTTCAGGACAACGGACGTGACGGGGATTGCCACTCTTCCCGAGGGGATCGAGATGGTAATGCCCGGTGATAATGTGGAGATGGTCGCGGAGTTGATAACCCCTATCGCCATGGAGGAGAAGCTGAGATTTGCTATCCGTGAAGGTGGCAGGACTGTTGGGGCTGGTGTTGTCAGCGAAATTATAGAATAAGAAGCTGGCAGCTGATAATTGATAGAGGGTTAGATGGAAAATCAAAAAATAAGGATTCGTCTCAAGGCTTATGATTATAAGTTGCTTGACAGGTCGGCACAGGATATTGTGGAATCTGCGAAGAGGACAGGAGCGCGTGTTGCGGGCCCTATTCCCCTTCCGACAGTTATAAATAAATATTGTGTAAACAGATCCCCCAATGTTGATAAGAAGTCCAGAGAACAATTTGAAATCAGAACGCATAAGAGGCTTATCGATATCATGGAACCGACGCAGGCAACTGTAGATACATTGATGAAGCTTGATCTTTCGGCTGGAGTTGATGTGGAAATAAAGTTATAGGCTTAGCGAGTAGTGAGGAGATGATCTTTTAAGCCGCATCTCCTCATTTTTTGTCAAAAAAGTGCATGGGAAATCGTAGATGTTATGAAAAAGGGATTGATAGGCAAAAAACTGGGTATGACACAGATATTCTGGAATGACGGCTCTGTTATTCCTGTTACTGCTATTGAAGCTGGACCGTGTGTTGTCATACAGAAGAAGACCGGTGAAACGGACGGATATGATTCCCTGCAGCTCGGGTTTGATCGGGTAAAAGAAAAGGGGGTCAATAAGCCCCTCAAGGGGCATTTTAAGGGAGCCGATAAGGGGTATTTCAGAGTTCTCAAAGAGTTCAGGCTTGAGTCCTCTAATGATTATGAGGTGGGCTCGGAACTGAAGGCCGATATCTTCAAGGTGGGTGATTATATTGATGTAGTTGGAACAACCAGAGGCAGAGGTTTTGCCGGTGTAGTGAAGAGGTACGGGTTTCGTGGCGGGCCTTCCAGTCATGGCTCAATGTTTCACAGGGCGCCAGGTTCTATAGGGTCCAGCGCATGGCCTTCCAGGGTTTTTAAAGGGAAGAGAATGCCGGGGCATATGGGCAACTGCAGGCAGACAGTGCAAAACTTGATCGTGATGGGCATAAGACCGGATCAAAATCTTATTCTGGTAAAGGGATCTGTCCCCGGCAGTAAGAATGGTTTTGTGTTAATTAAGGATTCTATTAAAATATAAGGATATTGAGTGGTACGAAAATGCCGGTTCTGAATGTATATGATATAGAAAAAACCAAGATAACCGAATTGGAGCTGAGCGACCTTGTCTTCGGCGCTGAGGTTAATGAACACATACTCTATGAAGTTGTGAAGATGCAGCTTGCGTGTAGGAGACAGGGGACCGCCTCCACAAAGGGCAGGAGTGATGTGCGCGGTGGCGGAAGGAAGCCGTGGCGCCAGAAGGGAACAGGAAGGGCAAGAGCCGGTACTACGAGGTCTCCCCTCTGGAGAGGTGGCGGGATTGTGTTTGGTCCCAAGCCCAGAGATTATTCTTACAAGGTTCCGAAAAAGGTAAGAAAGGCCGCTCTGAAGTCCGCTTTGAGTATGAAGGTTAAAGAGGGCAGGGTGATAATACTCAGGGACTTTCCCATAGACGAGATAAAGACAAAGAAATTTAAAGAGGTTCTGGACAGGTTTGAGCTTGGGAAAACCCTCTTTGTGCTGGATGAGAGAAATACCATTCTGGAAAAATCATCCAAGAATATCAAAGATGTGAAGATGATGCGATCAGAGGGCATCAATGTTTATGATCTGCTCAAGTATAATGATCTTGTCCTTTTGGAGCCCTCCGTGAAAAAGATAGAAGGGGCATTGTTGTCATAATGGATATATATTCCGTCATAAAAAAACCGCTTGTTACGGAAAAGAGTACGATTGCCAGGGATGAAGAGAATAAATATTTCTTTGAGGTGGATCGAGGGGCAACAAAGATAGACATACGTAATGCCGTTGAAAAAATATTCAAAGTCAAAGTGGTGAATATTCATACTGTAAATGTAGCTGGTAAAAAAAAGAGGGTAGGGAAAACAGCCGGCAGGAAGCGTAGCTGGAAAAAGGCTGTAATTACCCTCGCTCCCGGCAGTTCTATCGAAGTTTATGAGGGAGTATAAAAAGAAGGGGTTTTAGAGAAACATGGCACTGAAGTCATATAAACCAACATCGCCGGGCAGGAGATCCCAGACAGGATCTACCTTTGAGGAAATAACGAAAGCGAAGCCTGAGAAGAACCTTGTAAGGTCGCTGAAGAAAACCGGCGGACGTAACAATTTGGGGAGGATGACAAGCAGGCATATCGGCGGGGGACATAAGAGAAAATTCCGGGTCATAGACTTCAGGCGGGACAAGCTGGATATCCCGGCCAGGGTGGTGGCTATTGAATATGATCCGAATCGTTCCTCGAGAATAGCTCTTCTCCATTATGTGGATGGGGAAAAAAGATATATACTTGCTCCTCTAGGGCTTGAAGTGGGTGATACCATTATTAGTGGCGAGAAAGAGGATATAAAGACAGGCAACACGATTCCATTGAGGAATATACCCCTGGGTTCTCTGATTCACAACCTTGAGCTTAAAATGGGTAAGGGCGGACAGCTGATCCGCAGCGCCGGTTCTTATGGCCAGCTTATGGCAAAAGAGGGGTCCTATGCCCAGGTTCGTCTGCCTTCGGGAGAAGTTCGGAAGATCCTGATGGGATGTAAAGCGACAATAGGGCAAATCGGCAACATCGATCACGAAAACCTGAGTATCGGAAAAGCGGGTCGGACGAGATGGCTGGGCAGAAGGCCCAAGGTTCGTGGAGTAGTCATGAATCCCGTTGATCATCCAATGGGTGGTGGTGAGGGCAAGTCGTCCGGAGGCAGGCATCCATGCACGCCGTGGGGAGTGCCCACCAAAGGCTACAAGACAAGGAAGAACAGAA
>JAFDAR010000041.1 GCA_019313735.1 Deltaproteobacteria bacterium
CAGGAATAGCAGGGCTCTTTTGAGGATTTTGCGATTGAGAATCGGCTAAAAATGGCCTGGAGATGAGATGCATAAATGTGATACTTATTTCATGACAGACCCTAAGCAGTTATAAACATTTAACATTGCCCTTCATCGCCGCTGGCACATGCCTATTAGCAGGCGTTTCAGCGCGAGCTGGGGGTCTGCGCCGGAGGACTTCATGGCAAGATCCAGATCAGCAAGACATTTCATATAACCGATAAGTTCCTTTCGGGAAAATCTGCCGGCATTTCTAAAGGTCTTATAGATCACATAGGGATGCTGGGTTGCAAGCCATTTACCATTCCGGCCATATTTGTCCACCAGATTTTTCACCGAGGGATAGATCCCGGCCTGAAATGTCCCGTAATCGATACCGGGGCGGAAAGCGGGAATCTCCCCCGACTCAAGGATTATGTTCCCCTGAAGCAGGAGCCTTACTTCTCTGACTATCATCGAGAGTATAAGGATGTGGTTGACTCCCTGATTAAAAAGCTGTTGAAGGGTCTGAAGCGCCTTGCCGGCATTTTTTTCCACAATGGCTGAGGTAAGATCGAAGACCGAATCTTCCGCAGTCTTTTTTACAGCCGCATCTATGTCATTTCTGTCAATGGTTTCTCTGTCTCCCGCGTAGGCGATCAGTTTTTCAATTTCTTTCAGGGAATCTCGAAGATTGAACCCCGTCTTTTCGCCCAGCGCGAGGAGGGCATCCGATGTAAGTCTTTTTCCTTTTTTTGCAAGAGCATCCTTAACTGTATCCATAAGAAGACCCTTTTGCCCTGATTCACTCCTGGATTTGGAGAAGGAAAGAACGACTCCCATATCGGTCATGGTCTTGAAAAGTCTCTTTCTTTTATCAGCCGCGGCGGCGGTCATGATCAGGCAGTTGCTATCGGGGATACCACCTTTCAATACGCCTTCAAGCCTGTGTGTATCCTTCCATTTTCCTCCCCCTGTAATCTTGAGCCTGTCGCACAGGTCTATCACCTTTGGAATCCATTTTTCTCTGTCCGTCTCTGTCGCGCTCTTCCAGTCGGCATCGGAGATCTTCTTCCACTGCCCATCCTTCACGTCTTCGATGGACCAGCCCCTCATTTCCAGAAGTGAGGCAAACGCCCTCGCGGCCCTGCGGGGTTCCTTCTCAATATTTGAGGTGATTTCTTTTATAACGTCGGCCGATGAGGCCTTTGAATGAAAGAGGCGTGTGTCTCTTACAAGTACAACTTTTTTGCCGGGTATGAGAGGTGGGGTAAGGAGGGAATTACATATGGCATCTATATCCTCATCCTCTCCCTCCAGGTGAAAGAGATTGAGGTCTTTCTGGTCCGGGGGAAGAATGCCTTCTATGATCCGATTCATGGCATCCTCCACCAGATAATCCTCATCACCGTGGATGAGATAGCAGGGGGCCGTTTTGCCCCTGCCGATATCGCCAAGGGCTGTCTTCAATGTTCCTTTCATGTCAGAGGATTACGAACTTTTTTATATGCCTTACCACCTGATCAGGCTCATCGATTATCTGAATAAAATCGAGGTCCGTTTCAGATATCTTTCCCTCCGGCAGCATGGTCTTCTTCATCCAGTCCATAAGTCCGCCCCAGTATTCGCTTCCCATGAGGACCACCGGAAAGCTCCTTATCCTCTTCGTCTGGATAAGGGTGAGGGCCTCAAAGAATTCATCCATTGTGCCGAATCCCCCGGGGAGAATGACATAGGCCATGGCATACTTAACAAACATTACCTTCCGAACAAAGAAATATTTGTAGGCAATATTTGTATTGGCGTATGGGTTTGGTTTCTGTTCAAAGGGAAGCTGGATGTTCATGCCGACCGATTTGGCGCCGGCCTCACTGGCGCCCCGGTTCGCAGCCTCCATGATGCCCGGTCCCCCTCCGGTAATTACACTGAACCCCTCTTTGCCGAGAAGACGGGCAACCTCCCGGGCTTTCTCGTAATATTCGTCTCCGGGGACATCCCTGGCCGACCCGAATATGCTCACGGCATGACCGACCGTTGAGAGTTCTTCAATGGCATCCACAAATTCTGCCATGATCCGGAAAACACGCCACGATTCATCGACAGACAGGGCATCCACTATATACTGTTTCTCTTCCATAGCTCCTCCAGAAAATGTCCGGCGGTCAGGTCAGGAGAGCAACGCTTGCACAATGTAATCCCCTTCTAAATCGCCATCTATCTGGGCGACCACTTTCGTCTTCTCGCTGTCTTGGCTACTCTTCTTCGCGCTTCCAAGGCCTTTCTCTTCTTCTTTACAGATGGCTTCTCGTAGGCCCTGCGTAATTTGAGCTCCTTGAAAAAACCGTTTTTTGAAAGTTTGTTTTTTAGTATTTTCAAGGCTCTTTCAACATCGTTTTCGAACACCTTTACTTCCAAAAACTATCACCTCCTCCTTGGGGTCTGTCATGAAATAAGTATCACATTTATGCATCTCATCTTCAGGCCATTTTTAGCCGATTCTCAATCGCAAAATCCTCAAAAGAGCCTTGCTATTCCTGCGGTTTTACTCACTCGTATCGACTAAACCTGACCTAAATCTGAGCGCCTAATTGCAACACTTATTTCATGACAGACCCTTAAAGACAAAAAAGGGGCAGAACAACCTTGCAACAAAGTTGTCTTCCACCCCCCTTGCTTTTACCTATATATTGTTATCACTCTCCATGCACAACAACATTCAGGGCCTCTATGAACTCCCTGTTTTCCTCTTCCGTTCCAACCGTTACCCTAATGCAGTTTTTGAGGATATCAGGCGATGCAAAGCTTTTCACCAGCACCCCCCTGTCCATTAACCGCTCGTATACATCATCTTTTTCCATAAAACAACTAAAAAGGATAAAATTCGCGTCTGAAGGGTAGGGATTAATCCCCTCGATAGCTGTCAACTCATCAAAGAGCCACTTTCTGCCGGAAACGATCCTGTCCGTCAGGTCCAGAAATTTCTCGCTGTGTTCAACAAATAAACTCCCGATTACCTGTGAGAAGATGTTCACATTATAGGGCAGCCTCACCTTATTTAAGTGGTGAACCAGTGAAGGATGTCCTATGAGAATGCCCAGCCTCAGGGCCGCCAGTCCTACCTTGGAAAGGGTTCTCAATATTACAAGATTATCCCACCGGTCGAGATCGCGCATAAATGTCTTTCCCGAAAAATTGAAATAGGCCTCATCGACTATCACAAGACCGCCGGATGCCTCCAGAATCTTTTCAATATCGTTTCTATCAAAGCACTTGCCAGTGGGGTTGTTGGGATAACTGAGAAATATGAGGGACGGCTCTTTGTCGGATATCGCACCAAGCATTGCGTCTGTATCCAGCTCCAGGTGGTTGTCCAGGGGTACTTCAATAATACTATGTCCTGTGTTCAGCGCGCTTATCCTGTACATGGCAAAGGTAGGGGTTGGAAACATGACGCTGCCTGATGTGGAGGTGTTGACGGCCGTCAGCAATATATGGATAAGTTCATCCGATCCGTTCCCGATAAGGATCATATCTTCGTCGACTCCGTAATACCGCGCAAAATCCGCCTTCAGGCCTGGGGAACCGGGCGTCGGATAGCGGTTGAGGGACACTGCCGATAGATGTTCAGAGATTATACGCTTCATGCCGGGGGGCAGGGGATAGGGGTTTTCATTGGCGTCAAGTTTGATCCTGCACAAATTTTCTTTCACAGGATAGGCCTCCTGCGAAAGCACAGCGTTCTTTATAATCTTTTCAATGTTCATTCTTTGTCCCTCGACCTTTCATGTTCCACTGGTCACTTAAGTATTTGCTTTTGAGGAGACTGTCCCTGAACGTCTCTTCTTCGGGAGACAATCTCCCCTTTATCAGGCGTATGTTCAAGACCTCTTCAAACCCCGCCGCAATGTTACGGCACAAAGTGTCTATCCCGATATTATCTCCGGCACTCTTCCGGATGGAAGTAACAGATGCCTTGAGTTTTTCCACTTCCATGGCAGTATTTTTCGTTGTTATTGCCGCGCAGACCGCCACCGGATCAAAATCTATCAAGAGGGACCCGTGTTGCAGGAACATGCCCCTTGCCCTTACCTGGGCGCTTCCGCAGATTTTTTTACCGTCTGCGAGGAGTTCATTCTTACATGAGGCAGCAAAACAGAAGGCTCCCGCGGATCCGCCGCTTCCGGGCCGGCCTTCTTTCACCATTTTTGCTTCAACTCCTGATTTCTCAAGGCCTCTTATTATGCACTCACTTATTATCCTGTAAATTTCGACAATATCGGAGGAAAAGTGTGTGCTGTCCTCTCCAGCCACGAGAGAATAGGTCAGATCATCCCCATGAAGAACCGCCCGGCCCCCCGTGGGTCGTCTGACAATATCTATGCCCCTGTCGCGGCAGTATCCACAATTTATCTCCCTTTCGGCATCTTGAAAATACCCCAGTGACACAGCCGGCCTCTTCCAGCCATAGGACCGGAGGGTTGGAGGCATTTTCCTCTGCCGAGCTGCCTTGAATATGGCCTCATCTATGGCCATATTTTCAAAAGGATCACAAGATTCGAAAGGGATAATCCTCCACTCATCCACCTGATGTGATGTCACCAGACCTCCTTCGGAATTATAAATCCTCGTACCCACCGCGCAGGCATAAATAACGGGTGATCCCGGCTTCTTCAGTCTAAATACCTGCAGCCTGTCCACCTGAGCAGTTACATAAATTTTACAGTATCCTGAGATCCTTTGGCATCTTTGTCAGGATCTCACATCCGTCCTTTTCGACCATGACAGTGTCTTCTATCCTCACTCCCCACAGGCCCGGTATATAAACGCCGGGTTCCACGGTAATAACCATTCCCTCTTCGAGAACATCTTCCGCCCTCTCAAATACCGCTGGTGGCTCATGGACGTTAAGTCCCACGCCATGTCCTGTGCCGTGTGAAAAATATTCGCCATAGCCGGCATCACCGATATATTTTCTGGCAATCCCATCGATATCTCTGCAGGCAATCCCCGCCTTTACCGCATCCACTGCTTTATCATGCGCGTCCTTTACGATAGCGTACACGGCGGCCTGTTTTTCAGTCACACTCCGAATGGCAAAGGTGCATGTCTCATCTGAGTGATAACCCTTGCACACGGTTCCATAGTCTATTACCAGGAAATCACCGTCTTGTATCTCGCGAGGGCCGGGAACCGCGTGGGGGAGGGCAGTGTTGGCGCCGGAGGCCACGATGGTTTCGAAAGACGGTTTTTCACTCCCGACCTCCCTCATCTTCATCTCCAGGATCGAAGTAATATCTCTTTCAGTGATACCGGGCCTGATATGCCCCAGCGTTTCCCCAAGGGCGCGGGCCGCCATTATCGCGGCTTTCCTGAGAAGAGAAGCCTCCCCGCCATCCTTTATCATCCTTACGCGCTCTGTCTCCCCCGACAGGGGTTTCAGAGAGGTATTTTCCACCCGGTCCCGCAATTTAAGATAACTGTTCAGATCAATCGACGGTGACTCGATGCCCACCCTTTTCAGCCGCAGATCGGAGATTGTTCCGGCCATGCCTTCCGTTCTGTCGCTGAATTTAATGATATCGCAGCCCGTCGTTTCTGCCTTCGCCTGCGTTGTATATCTTCCATCCACCAGCAGAAGGGTTCTTTCTCCGCCCACAAAAAGGGCCCCGTCGCTCCCCGCAAAACCTGTAAGATAGCGGATATTTGCCTCTTCGAAAAAGAATATGCCCTCCACATCAAATCCGGGCAGCATCGATCGTACGCGTTCGATCCGACTTTCCCGCGCGGAAGATTCACTGCTCTCTTTTCTCTCGTAATCCATTCAACCACCGTCCCAGCTCATCGATAACCGGTACCCATCCCTTTTTAATCAGGCGTTTTACGTGCTCCGCGTATTTCCCGGCCTCAACATTTCCGGGATCGCTTTCCAGTATCCTGTCAAGTACATCTCCGGCCATTTTGAAGTGGCCCTGTTTCATATAGAGCTTAGCCAGGGTGATAGTATGAAAATCTGCCGGCATATCGGCATCGCCATCTTCCTCTTCGATGGTAGTGCCTTGCAATGAAGCAATCTTTTCAGATACACGCCCGGATGCTGGCGGGTCAGTGTTCAGCGCCGCGAATCTTATATAGGCATCTATCGCCTCTTTTGACATTCCCTTCCGGGTGTACGCGTCCCCCAGGACTTCATAAACACGCGACTGCTCCCGCACGATATCATGCCACTGTTCAACAACCTCTGCGGCTTCTATCGGCTTGTCCATCTCGGCTCCGCACGAGGCAACGGTAAGATAAGCATCCATGTCCCCCGGAAAACGCTTAAGTCTTGCCTCCGCGAGGACAATAACGTCACCATACAATTTCTTATCCATCTTTGCCCTGATATCCGACAAGAAATTTTCCCTGTCTTCAAGATATGTGCTGTCCATAATGCCTGCCTTTATTACCGGTAATTTTCCGAAAAATCAATTGACATAATTCATACCGCGGTGATACTCCTCTTATCTTTATTGCAGGTATCTTTCAATGGCAAATTTTATATGACTTCACAAAATATTCAATTTATAAAATATCTCTTTGTATGCTCCCTGCTTCTGGCCAATATTCTTGCATGCAAGATAATCACAGTGGGGGGGCTAGTGCTGCCCGCGGCTATCATTCTCTATCCTCTTACCTTTCTCTTCACCGATGTAGTGGCGGAGGTAGAAGGCAAAAAGAGCGCCGGTAATCTTGTCATGATGGGGTTTTACATGTCGCTGTTCATGGTGCTTGCAATACTCGCGGGCAAGATCCTCCCGCCGGCCGGGTTCTGGAAACATCAGGCGGCATACAACATTATCCTCGGATCAACGCCGAGGATAGTGATGGCGTCCATGGTAGCATATATAGTATCCCAGAGGCACGATGTGTGGGCGTTTCACTGGTGGAGAAAGAAGACCGGGGGAAGGCACCTGTGGATGAGAAACAATCTTTCGACGATTGTTTCCCAGCTGATCGACTCAGTACTGTTCATAACCATAGCCTTCTGGGGCATATTCCCTCCGGCGGCAATAGGGGCGATGATTCTCAGCCAGTACCTTGTCAAGATAGGAATAGCCCTTCTTGACACACCGATCTGTTACATATTAGTGAGGTTTTATGGAGGCAATAGAGAACAAGTACAGAGAGCATGATTACGAGGTAGATATACGATTTCCCGAATTCACATGTCTCTGCCCGATGACCGCGCAGCCCGACTTCGCGGAGATAAGTATCACCTATGTGCCGGGTGAGTTTCTGGTCGAGCTGAAGTCTCTGAAGATATATCTGAA
>JAFDAR010000042.1 GCA_019313735.1 Deltaproteobacteria bacterium
TTAATCTTAAGGGGATAGACCCGAATAAAAGAAGTATTGTTCTTGTGGGCAATGTCTTTTTCATGCCGTCAGTTTTTCCAGTATAGTATCTTCAAATTCTTTTTGAGAAGGTGCGATTTCCATCTCTATTCTCAGCAGGTAGATATCACGGAGGAAGTCGGGAAAGTCAATCAATTTTATCCCATCCTTTTCAGTCGTGAGGAGGATCTGTGCTGAGGATTGCGATGCCTCCTTTTGAATCTTCATTAAATCCCCTTGCGTATATACATGATGATCCGGAAAAGACAGGAACGCTGCTACCTCACCGCCAACGGATTCTATCGTTCTCTTGAAAGAATCAGGCCTGGCTATACCCGCAAAGGCGAGGATTTTCTTTCCACGCAAATAATCGAGCGAATAAACATCTCCTGCTTCACAGGCTTCCGATAGGCCTCAAACATCTGAGTACCTGTCCACTGCCCCCTGTCTCCTGTCTCCTGTCTCCCGTTTCCTGTCTTCACTATTATATCGGCCCTTTCCAATGCACTCGCGGGCTCACGGAGTTCTCCCCTCGGTATTGTAAATCCGTTACCAAAAGGTTTTTGATTGTCGAGGAGAACGATATCAATATCCCTGAAAACAGAACGGTGCTGAAACGCGTCATCAAGGATCAACACATCTGCTCGAAAATGTTCAATGGCATATTTTCCTGTCAGGTATCTGTTTTTCCCCGTAATTACGGGCACATTTCTGACAGATTTTGCAATCAGGGCAGGTTCGTCGCCTGCATTTTTGGGACTCATAAGAAGATTTTTTCCGTCTGATACGATATTAACGCGGCTTTTCCCCTTGCCTGCATAGCCTCTACTCAGGATGGCCGGTCTGTAACCTTTCTCATTAAGCAAATTTGCCAGCATTATAACCATGGGGGTTTTCCCCGTGCCGCCGACTGTGATGTTCCCTACACTGATAACCCTGCACCCGAGTTTTCGTACCTTGAACAAACCGGTTTGATAAAAAAGGTTTCTCAAGCGGACAACACCACTGTAAAGGATGGAGATCGGGAAGAGGTTCTTAAGTTTGACATGTTTTAGACCAGTGGGGACAGGTTTAAACCTGTCCCCGATTACCTCAGACATTATTTTCTCTGAATTGCATATTATACAGCTTGAAGTACTCCCCCTTTTGCGCAAGAAGAGAGTCGTGAGTTCCTTCTTCAACGATTTTTCCGTTAACCAGGACTATTATCCTGTCCGCATTGTTGATAGTTGAAAGCCGGTGGGCGATAGTCGCCTCATCGAGTATGAGAATGGGTGCGTCTTTGAGAAGCGCCCTTGCTATGGAGAGTCTTTGCCTCTCTCCACCGGAGAGTCTTGCACCCTGTTCTCCGATGATTGTTTCAAATCCTTTCGGCAGGTTTTTGACAAACTGATACGCGTTGGCCGCTTTTGCCGCGTTTATAATATCATCGTCACTCTTTTTTATGTCTCCATAAGCGATATTATTTCTGACGGTATCATTAAACAGTATCGTCTGCTGTGTAACGATCCCTGTCTGCGCCCGGAGCGATTCCATGGTAACATCCCGGATATCGTGGTCGTCAATCAGTATCTCCCCTTCCGTCACATCATAAAATCTCGGTATCAGATTAACGAGCGTGGTTTTACCTCCTCCGCTCATTCCTACAAAGGCCACCACTTCACCGGATTTTATATTAAGGTTGATATTTTTTAAGACCGGTTCATCATCATAACTGAAGGTAACATTTCTGATCTCAATCTTATCTGAAATTCGCGGCAGTTCTGTCGCATCTTCCCTGTTTTTTATTTCCGGTGTTATGTCCATAATATCGAAAACCCTGACGGCCGCGGATATCCCCTGCTGAATGGTATTGTTGACGTTTGTGAGTCTCTTTACCGGTTCGTAGAGCATGATAAGGGCTGTAAGAAAGGAAAAGAAGTTACCCGGAGTTGAGACCCCATGTATCACCTGGTATCCCCCATAAAAGACAATCGCGGCGATTCCGAGACCACCCAGAAATTCCATAAATGGGGTGGACAAGGCCCTTATTGATACGGCCTTCATAAAAAACCGGAAGAGATTTTCATTCTCTTTCGCAAATCTTCTGCCTTCATAATCTTCCATTCCGAATGCCTTTACTATCCTGGTACCCGATATGGTTTCCTGAAGAAGACTGGTGAGGCTCCCCATCGTAATCTGAGTACCTGTGGCTACCTTCCTCATCTTCTCGCCGAATCTGGCTATGGGATATATCGTCAGTGGAAAGACAACCATGGCAACCAGCGCCAGCTTCCAGTCACGGTAGAAGATCACAAAGATAAGGCCGACCAGCGTAAAGGAATCTTTAAAGAGGCTTGTTACGGCCTCTGAAACCGCCCCCTGGATAAGGTTTACATCGTTTGTGATGCGTGACATGAGTATGCCGGTGGGGTTCTTGTTGAAAAAAGAGAGGGCTTGTCTTTGAATAAGCATAACTGCATGCACCCTTGATAAAGTATATCGTGATGATTACTATCGGTATCCACTTCAGCATGGAGGCATTTTTATTTAGGAATATCCCATCCAGGGCTGGTTTGACGAGGAAAGCAAGCGCGGATGTAGCGGCACCCACCGCCAGCATGCACAACATCGCGAGGAGAAACTTCGGAATATGCGGTTTAGCCAGTTTTAAGATGCGTTTGAATATGTTCATAAATAAATCCTTATTAAAAGGGGACAGGCTACTTTTATACTTATGGTTTCAAAAGGCTTTTTTTATGATATCATCTCATGTGCCAGCAGGGCTGTCCTTTCAGACGCACCCGGGTCACCCAATTTTTTGCTTACATCAAGCAGATCCTTTTTCATCTCATCCATCCTGGACCCACTGGTAAGAATATCGTACACTTCATCAGCCATCTTTTCCGGATTCGCGTCTCCCTGTATAAGCTCGGGGACCACTGTTTTGCCTGCTATTATGTTGACAAGCCCTATATTATCGACATTAACAACCACCCGACCTATAAGGTATGTCAGCGGTGAAACTCTGTAGACGATAATCATCGGTACACCGAGAATAGCTGTTTCCAGCGTAGCCGTCCCTGAGGCTACGACGGCAATATCGGACAGGCCAACAACATCGTACACATTTTCCTCTATGATCCTGAAATCAACCCCAGATCGGTCAGTTAGTCCATGCACAAAATCGGGTGAAAGTGTATCCGCAAGTGGCAGGACAAACTGAATGGCCGGGATCCTGTCCTTCAGGATTTTTGCCATCTCAAGCATTTCAGGCAGGAGTTTTGTCACTTCGCCCTTTCTGCTCCCCGGTAGAAGCGCGATGGTTGTCAGATTCTCTCTCAATCCGAACTTTTTGAGCGCTTCCCCGCGCGTGTATTTTCTCTTTACCGTGTCTAAGAGCGGATTACCAACAAAACGGGCATCCAGATCTACCTCTTCATAGACCTGTTCTTCAAATGGAAGTATAAGCGCCATACGGTCTACATATTTCTCCAGAGCGTATATCCTTTTTTTCCTCCACGCCCATACCTTGGGGCTTATATAGTAAAAGACCTTAATCCCGTTCTCTCTGGCAAATTTAGCCAGGGACAGGTTGAACCCCGGATAGTCTATAAGGATCAGGAGCGCCGGTCTGGATTGCCGCAGCGATTTTTTGAGCTCGCGCCTGACTTTCAGTATAAATCCCAGCCTGGGTAATACCTCGGTAATCCCCATGACGGCCATTTCGGACGAATGGGCGATCAGAGAAACACCGGCTTTTTTCATCCTTTCGCCTCCCACCCCGTAAAAGCACAGGTCGGGATTGATGTTATGCATCGCCCTGACAAGATTTGCTCCATGCAGGTCGCCCGATGCCTCACCGGCAACGATCATTATATTAAGGTTTTCTGATTGCATGATCCCGGGATTATCCATGGCATGAGACGTAAGATGAAAGATGAAAGACAGCAGAGGGTAAAACTGGCGCCTTATTCTTTAACGGCAGACTCCCCTTTCAGATTTCTCGATGAATTCTATAAAGTGATCTACCTCGGGTGAATCCTTGATTTCGTCTCTTATCTGTTTAGCAGCATCAGCCAGCAGCAGGGATGATCTGAAGACTATCCTGTACGCTTTCTTCAGATTTTCCACAGTTTTCTCTGGAAAACCCCGCCTTTTCAAACCGATAATATTAAGACCATATGGCCTTGCATGATTACCCGAGACTGTAACGTATGGGGGAACATTCTGGGTAACCGCGGATGCGCCGCTGATCATCGAATGGCATCCTATGCTGGTAAACTGATGAACACCCGACAGACCGCCTATTATGGCGTAATCTTCAATATGTATATGACCAGCCAGGTTGGCGACATTTGCCATGACGATATTGTTACCCAGTTTGCAGTTATGGGCCACATGGCAATATGCCATCAGGAGATTATTGTTCCCGATAAATGTCATGCCTATATCGGCAGATGTCGCCCTGTGGATGGTGACAAACTCCCTTATCGTGTTATTGTCACCGATAATAACAGGGCATTTTTCCCCTTTGAATTTCAGGTCCTGGGGAGGCGCGCCGATGGATGCGAACTGGAATATGTGGCAGTTGTTGCCTATCTTTGTGGGACCTTCCATGACCACGTGCGGACCTACGACGGTATCTTTCCCTATCTGTACATCCGGACCGATTACACTGTAAGGTCCTATCTCCACATTCTCTCCAATAATCGCTTCGGGCGATATGATAGCCATTGGGTGAATACTCATAATCTTCACTACTCCTTATTTACGCACGAATTATCTCTTCTTGTTTTCTGCTTCTTCTTCCAGTCTCGCTACTCTTTTTAACAGAGAATTCACCGTCTTTCTCATCTCCGGCAGTTTCGGCAAACACGCCTGCGCTCGGAGCCAGTTGCGATGTGGCATGTGAGGTGTACCGGATACTATCTGATCTGGGGGGACATCTTCATGAACACCCGACTGGGCTGCAACCATGACATGGTCTCCTATGGTTATGTGCCCGACAACCCCAGCCTGTCCACCCAGTATTACACTCTCACCCAATTTTGTGCTGCCTGAAATGCCGACCTGGGCAACAATAATGGAGTTTTCACCAATGACTACATTGTGGGCGATCTGAACCAGGTTATCAATCTTGACCCCTCTTTTTATCCATGTCTTTCCCAGTGTTCCCCTGTCTATGGTGGTATTCGCCCCAACCTCGACATCGTCATCTATCTGCACTATTCCTACCTGAAGCACCTTGCGGTTATCGGCTCCCGGATTCGCAAAACCGAACCCATCCGCCCCCACAATGACTCCAGCGTGAAGAATAACCCTCTTCCCGACCCTGCATCCTTTGTACATTACAACATTCGGGAATAATATGGAATCTTCACCCACGGTTGCGTCGTTACACACAATAACACCCGGGTAAAGCACAGTCCCTCTTCCTATCCTGGCCCTCCTGCCGACGTATACCCCTGGATAGATGGCAACATCTTCCCCGATTTCCGCATCCACTTCGATAAAGGCATCTCCACTTATCCCCGCGGGAATATCCTCCTTTGGATAAAGAAGATCAAGCGCCATGGCCATGGCGCTGTAAGGATCTTCCGTGAGAATCAGGTTTTTATAGGGGCTTGTAACCCCGGGTGAAACAAGGACTGCCGACGCACGGGTTTCTTCGAGCCTGTTTCTGTATTTTGGATTTGAAATGAAGGTAAGATCCCCTTCACCCGCCTCATCTATACCCCGCACATTGCAGACAAGCACATCGGCATCTCCCACCACCGTGCCACCCACATATTTCGCAATCTCTCTCAGTTGCTTTCCGGCTGTCATTTGAATTCCCGACCTATTTCTTAGAATTATATGCCTTGTTATATTCTTCTATAACCTGCTTTGTCATATCATTCGCCTTGGAATAGTAAACAAGTCCTCCACTGCCTATGTCCATTATGCTCGTATACCCTTCCCTTTTACCGATGGTGTTTATAATCTTGAGTATCTCAGGAATCAGTTTCCGGGAAAGTTCCTGATCCTTCAATTTCATCTCTCCATTAGTATCTTCAATGAATCTTTTGTAATCTCTGTATTCTTTCTGGTAGGAAAGCTCTTTTCCCTTATAGGCGCTCTCCGTCAACACCGGCCGCTGCTTTTCCAGATCGTCCTTCAGGTTTTTAAGCACATTCTCCC
Source organism: Deltaproteobacteria bacterium (assembly GCA_019313735.1). Taxonomy (GTDB): domain Bacteria; phylum Desulfobacterota; class Syntrophia; order Syntrophales; family UBA2210; genus UBA2210. The sequence goes on from JAFDAR010000042.1 coordinate 6,181, forward strand.
TTTCCTTTATCTGTGTTCCCTTCTCCTCGATGAATTTTTTCAAATCCAAGGTCGCGGCCTTTCCGGCATCAGAGTTGAGAAGAATATCTTTCATGTCGATAAAGCCTGTTTTCCCCGTCTCAGCAAAGCATACACCTGTCAATATGAAAGAAATAACAATTAAAAAACTTATAACCTTTTTCATCGATAAATTCCCCCTGTTTCAATTTGTGATCTCATAATTTTAAAAACGGAAACTACATCATCATACCTATAGTAAACTCCCATCTGTTTGGAGGCTCATACTCTTTCTTGTCAAGAACATAGCCCCATTCCAGTCTCAATGGGCCCATCGGAGAATACCAGCGTATCCCCACCCCTGCCGTCCGCCTCATGTCATCCAGATAATAACCGCTGTTCCACGCGTTACCTGTATCGAAGAATACCACCCCTCTTATACCGGCATTTTTGATAAGAGGAAAGACAACTTCCGCGTTGAAATTCAACATGGTCTCACCACCGATGCAATATCCGCTTGAATCGACAGGTCCTATCTCTCTCAAACCCCTGAGGGAATTGATTCCACCGAGATAGAAACGTTCGAAGACGGGAATCTCCTTTCCCTCAAGTCCCTGCATGTAGCCAATCTTTCCATGAATGCCAAATACAGTATCAAGCGGCATGGGGAAAAACCACCTTGAATCAGCGATATATTTCGCAAAACTGACATCTCCCTGAAAGATCGTTCCCACCACTTCCGTAGAAACACTGTTTTTGGAACCCCTTGAGGGAAACATCCTGTCATCTGTTGTATCTCGTGAGAGCGACAGGGTCACACCGCTTGATGTGGTTCCCCCCTCCTGGTCCCAGATATATTTTGATGCGGTGCTTTCTACATTTGAGATGTCATCGATTGTTAACCTGTAGCCTACATAGCCTGTTACATATTCAAAGAGGGGGTAGCCCAGCGTCGTGCTGAAACCTTCGGTATGCACATCATATGCGTCATAATCCCGTTCCATGTCCCATAACTCAAACTTGCTCCACAGGGGCATGTCAAACAGCCAGGGTTCCACGAAAGACAGTTGGTAACTCGTTTTGCTTGATCCGAAGTAGGCGCTGATACTCAGGATCTGGCCCCGGCCAAAGAGGTTTTGCTCGGATACCTGAGTTGTAAGAACCAGCTTGTCTACAGCGCTGTATCCGGCGCCCACACTGAACATACCGGTGGATTTTTCCTTGACATGGACATTAATATCCATAGATCTTTCATCGGTCCCTTTTTCCGTCTGAAAATTTACTTCTTCAAAATATCTGAGCCTGTTCAATCTCATATAGCTTATTTTGACCTTGCTACTGCCAGAAAGGTCTCCCTCCATAACAGCAAGTTCTCTACGTATTACCTTGTCCCTCGTTATGCTATTTCCCGTTATGGATATCCTGTTGATATATATAAGATCGCCCCTGTCTATATTATAGGTTATATCAATCCTCTGTTCCTCGTTTCTGGACACGGTCCGCGGAACAACACTGGCATAGGCATAGCCCTCCTCATTGCAAGCCTCTGTCAACATATCAATGTCCTTTATTATGGCCTCTCTGTCAAAATAGTCTTTCTCGGTAATCTGAAGCTGCGGCATCAGTTCAGACCGGGGAACGGTAAGGGTATCACCGGTGATCTTCACGTCCCCCACTCTGAATTGCTTCCCTTCGATAACAGATATCTTGATGTATATCCATTCTTTGTCATGAGTAATTTCCGGTTCACCGATCCTTGCATTGACATAACCGTTGTTCAGGTAAAAAACCATCAGTCTGCTGACATCCTGTTTTAACTTGTACTCATTGAACACACCGGAATCAGTGATAAAATGAAATATACTCCACTCCGAGGTCTCCATCATGTCATTCAGTTCTTCATCCGTATACGCCCTGTTTCCCTCAAAGGTAATCTTTTTTACATAGAGTTCTTTATTCTCAGTTATATTAAATACTACCCGAACACCCTTTTTATTTTCATCTGTACTGTATTTGACCTCGACGTTAAGATACCCTTTATCCTTATAGAAGGCTTTTATGCTTTCGATATCCGATTTTAATCTACTCAGATTGAGTATCTGTTTTTCTTTAACAGAGATAATTCCTTCCAGGTCTTCTTTTTCTATATTGTCATTTCCCTCAATATTTACACCTGTTATCAAAGGCATCTCTTTTAATGTGAATCTTATAACCTTTCCCTCACGCGTACTTGTAACCCTGGCCGTGACGTCCTTAAAGTAACCCATCTTGTATATGGCCTTTATGTCGGAAGAAAGCTCCTGTTTCGAGAAAAGTTTACCCTTTGTACTTTTCAGAACATTATATATTGCATCGTCTTCGATTCTGATGTTTCCCGTGAAATCTATCTCCACGATCCTTTGAACGGTAAGTATTTTCAGAAGAATATCATTTTTCAATCGCGATACCAGGGTTCCCATGTTATTCCCCTGGGCGAAGATATTGAAACGATACCCACTTTTGACGTTTATCAGTCCAACGTCCGCGCTAATCATGTCACCCAGTCTGGTAAGACTCCCCACAACGACAAAATCGGCTCTTATCTTATTCCCCGCGGCAACAGCTCTCTGATCAGTCAGCTTTTCTCCTTGAACGAATCCCTCCGGAGTTTCTTCTTTGACAAGCTCTATATATTCGGACTCTATCAGCCCGGCTGCGAGCTTACCGGTTATCTGATCTTGCAGTAAAAGGGCATTCCCGCTGCTGTGTATCTCAAAGGGGAAAAGAGCGACCCTCTCGACGCTTTCTTTTTCAATGGAGGAAGGCGTAGCGGACAAGACATTCAGAGGAAAAAATATAAGGAATAACACGGTAATAAAGATGCACTCTCTGTGCTTATAGATCATAAATCTTCCCATCCTTCAGGTTGATGGTGCGAGACATGGCGTCTGCGAGTAATCTGTTGTGAGTGACTACAATGAGAGTGGTGTTTCCTGCCCTACCAAGATCTAAAAGAAGGCCCTGTATTTTCTCCCCCGTTTTCACATCAAGGTTTCCCGTAGGTTCATCAGCCAGGATTACATCCGGATTCATTATTATCGCCCTCGCTATGGCAACCCTTTGCTGTTCGCCTCCGGAAAGTTCGCCAGGTTTGTGGGCCAACCTATCACCAAGCCCTACTTCCGTCAAGACAATCTCCCCCCTCCTGCAGGCATCTCCCCTCGGGATCCCGTTTATCAGGGCGGGCATGATGGTATTCTCCAAAGCGGTAAATTCGGGAAGCAGATGGTAGGACTGAAAGACAAAACCTATCCTCTTATTTCTGAATTCAGCGCGTCTGGGTTCATCCCATTCGAAAATATCCGCGCCGTCAAAGAGGACGCGGCCGGAAGTTGGATGATCAAGGGCTCCGAGTATCTGAAGAAGCGTAGTTTTGCCAGTTCCGGATGCGCCCAGAATCGCCAGAGATTCTCCCTTTGCAACACTGCAATCGATTCCCTTTAAGACCTCAATCCGGGTTTCATTCTTTATGAAGGTTTTGGTCAACTGATGGATTTCTATCATCTCACGCTATCCGCTCCCTATTCATGATTCTGTTGATTTATGGGGATTTTCGTTCAAGATCAAGGCCTGCGAAAAAAATAACCGCAGGTATATAGTTAATATTCCGAGGATTATTTTTTCAGCATAACGCAGAGATTGGGCGAAAAGATCATTAATCAACAGAATCATTCATAGAGGCCCTCCACGATGGATATATTGACGCCAGAAAGCATATAAGCATTGCCGCAATGATTATAACAGCGACATCACCATAGTTTATCCTGGAGGGAAGCTCATTCAGATAATAGACATCCTTCGGAAGTATCTTGAAGCCGAAGAGGTTCTCCACCGACCGGCTTATCCATTCCAGATTGAGCGCAACGGTAATCCCTGTAATACCACCCAGGATGGTGCCGATTGCTCCTATAACAACTCCCTCTATCATGAATATCTTCATGATGCCCCTTGCAGTGGCACCCATTGATTTCAGTATGGCTATATCTCTGGCCTTTTCCATAACCGTCATAATCAGTGTGGTTATTATATTGAATGCGGCAACGATCACAATCAGGCTGAGGATGATAAACATAACTCTCTTTTCAAGTTTGAGCGCCGAAAAAAGGTTTTTGTTCATTTCCATCCAGCTTCTTGCCCAGTAGGGATATCCAAGTTCTTTCTGAATAGATTTTGCAATCTTGCCTGCCCCGTAAATATCATCCACCTTTATTTCGATCCCTGTAACAGTATCCTTCATGCCAAGAAACTTCTTACAGTTCTCAAGTGACATGAAGACCAGCGATGAATCATACTCATATGAACCTGAATCAAAGATACCCACTACACTGAACTTCTTGATCTTGGGAACAATCCCCATAGGAGTTGAGATTCCCATTGGAAGCAATATTTCCACCGTGTCAAAAAGCAAAACACCCAGATTCTGTGCCAGTTCCTTCCCTATGACAACACCGGGCAGATCTGTCTTGTTCCCCATGCCGGAGAGATCATCAATATTGCCATCCTTCATCTTTCCGAGATTTATAACATCGGCGGATGTTTCGGTTGACATGCCGCGCAGGACCACACCTGTTACTCTTCCTCTGTTCTTCAGCATGGCCTGGCCATATATAAACGGAGTGGAGGCCACAACACCATCAACCGACTTGAGCTCCCCCATAACCCGTTCATAATTTTCCATTCCTCCGGTGTATTCCATAAGGACAATGTGAGAGTTTATTCCCAGTATCTTGTCGCGAAGCTCAATCTCAAAACCGTTCATGACAGCCAGCACAATAATGAGCGCGGCAACTCCCAGGAAAATGCCCGCCACCGATATAAATGTGTTGGCTGATATGAATGTCTGTTTTCTTTTTGCCCGGAGATAACGCAGGCTTATGAAGAGTTCATATGACATATTTTAAAACCCTTTAACATGGCTACTCACGTAGTCAGCCTGAATCTGTTTAGGCTGAAGGCTATCAGGCTAAAGTCTGTTAGTTTTTTGTAACCTGAATGTCTTCAGCCTACAGCTTAAACCCCCTGAGTAGCTGTTTTTATCTTTGCTCTCATGTGCGGAAATAATATCACGTCTCGTATGGATGGCGAATCGGTGAAAAGCATCACAAGCCGGTCTATTCCTATCCCTTCGCCCGCGGTTGGAGGCATGCCATATTCCAGAGCGCCGATGTAATCTTCGTCCATCTCATGGGCCTCCTCGCTCCCTGTCTCCCTTTCCTTCAACTGCATGGCAAACCTGTTTCTCTGATCCTCAGGATCATTGAGCTCTGAAAAGGCGTTGGCAAGCTCCCTGCCATAAACATAAAGCTCGAAACGATCGGTAAATCCGCTGTTATCAGCACTTTTTCTCGAAAGGGGTGATACCTCTATGGGATAGCTTGTGACAAATGTCGGCTGAATGAGCCTGCTTTCTGCAATATCCTCAAATATGGCCACTATAATCTTTCCCAGCGGTTCATCATCTTCAACGGGCAGTCCTATGGTTGTCGCGTATTGGGCGGCCCTTGCCCTGTCTTCCAGGATATCCGGAGTGATATCTGAATATTTCAGGATGGCTTCTTTCACTGTCAGGCGCTGCCAGGGACGGCGAAGATCAATTGCAGTGTCCTGATAATTAAACCTGAGAGAACCAAAGACCTCCATGGCAACGGATGTTACCATCTCCTCCGTCATAACCATCAGATTTTCATAAGTAGCATAGGCCTGATAAAATTCCATCATGGTAAATTCCGGATTGTGAAAGGTTGATATACCCTCATTCCTGAAATTTCTGTTTATCTCAAAGACCCTTTCAAGTCCTCCAACGATAAGACGCTTCAAGTAAAGCTCCGGCGCTATCCTCAGGTAGAGATCCATATCCAGGGTATTATGATATGTCTTAAAAGGTCGTGCAACCGCGCCTCCGGCCATGGGCTGCATCATGGGAGTTTCCACTTCAAGGAACCCCCTCTCCTGCATAAAATCGCGAATAAGTTTTATGATCCTGCTTCTCGTATAAAAGACTTCCTTGACGGCAGGATTCATTATAAGATCAAGATGTCTCTGTCTGTATCTGGCTTCGACATCGGTGAGGCCGTGCCATTTCTCCGGCAATGGCCTTACAGACTTTGACAGGAGCCGTATCTCATCGGCGTCAACTGTCAGTTCGCCGGTCCTTGTCTTAAGAAGATTTCCTGAAATAAAAACTATATCTCCCACATCGAATTTCTTGAAGATGGAATATATATCTTTGCCGACCTTGTCCCTTGCTATGTATCCCTGGATCCTTCCATCTCTGTCCTGAATGTTTACGAACGCGGCTTTGCCGAAGTTGCGTATTGCCATCAGTCTCCCCGCCAGCGCAAACTTTTCTTCAATCCCTTTAAGCTCCTCATTATCCATATCGCCAAACCGGTCGATAACGGATTTAGTGGTGGCGGTCACTCTCACATCATTCGGATACAGTTCAACCCCCATAGACCTCAGCGATTTTATCTTCTCTTTTCTTTTCTGCAGCAGCTCACTCTTTTCATTCATCAGACAACCCCTTAGACGTAAAGCAGTCCTAACTATATCCTTTTCCATATTTAGTCAAGGATTTTGAGAAAAAGGATTGACAAAAAAACTCTATAATAATAGCATGCTGGCTTGTTCGCACATGGAAGCTATGGACAGGATCTGAACGGAATGGTTATTTTGCCGTCTGTAGTATTGAAAGGCGTTGTACAATGGAGAACATTATAGACAGAAAGAAGGCTCTCGATATTATCAGTCGTTTTCACAGTTCGAAGGTGCTGGTAGTCGGAGACATTATGGTTGACCAGTTTATCTGGGGAAAGGTATCGCGTATTTCACCGGAGGCTCCTGTACCCGTGGTAAGGGTCACATCTGAGAGTCTCCTCCTGGGTGGTTGTGCCAACGTGTTGAACAACGTGTTCTCTATGGGAGGAAAAGTTGCGGTTTCCGGCATCGTCGGGTCGGACAACATGGGCAGATGGCTGACAGACAAGCTGAGAGAGATGGGCATAGACACAGCGGGCGTCATCGTGGAGGATAAACGTCCCACTATAGTAAAAACGAGGGTCGTCGCGCATCACCAGCAGGTGGTAAGATTTGACAGAGAAGACAAGAGCCCGGTTTCCGGAAACAGCCTCCAGAGAATAATAGAATACATAGAATCGATGAAAGATGATCTGGGTGCAGTTATTATCTCGGATTACAACAAGGGAGTCTTTTCAGAAAAACTCACCAAGGGGATAAGGGAAATAACCTCGGAAAGCGGGATAATCCTGTGCATCGATCCTAAACAGAGCGACTTTTCCCTTTACCGAGGGTGTGACTTAGTAACGCCCAACCAACAGGAGATGGAACGCGCTCTCGGCATTGAGCTTGAGAACAGTGATGATATTACAAAGGGTGGCAGGACACTTATCAGAAAATTCGATTTCGGCGCTCTCCTGGTAACGAGGGGCGAAGATGGAATGAGCCTCTTTGAAAATGACGGCCAGGTCACGCATATCCCCACTGTCGCCAGAGAAGTCTTCGATGTAACAGGTGCCGGCGACACGGTAATAGGGGTCTTTGCCCTCTGTGTCGCGGCGGGAGCAACATTGAAAGAGGCCTCCGTTCTAGCCAACCATGCAGCCGGCATTGCGGTCGGAAAGGTGGGTACAGCGCCGGTCTATCAGGATGAATTGAAAAAAGCGCTATGAGCAGACCAGCCTTCCCTGAACCGGTCAAAATTATATCCAGCGTATTTTCCGGAAGCAGGGACATACTGAACGAAACCATAACTATCCTGTCGGAAGAATTTGGAGGGATCGATTATATAAGCGCGCTGGTGCCCTTTGAATACACCGATTACTATGCAAAAGAATCAGGGATTTCCCTTGTCAGGCGTTTTATCTCTTTTGAAACCCTTGTGTCGCCGGATACGCTTCCCGACATAAAACTGTTCACAAATAAAGTGGAAGAAGAATTTATGAGAGATGGCAGCCGGCTTGTCAATATAGACCCGGGATATATATCACGGGCCCATCTGATTCTTGCCACGGGGAAGGCTTACACCCACCGCCCCTATATCAGGGACGGTATATATGCCGATCTAACGCTCATATTTAAAAAACATACCTTCCGGAGCCTCGAGTGGACATACCCTGATTATTCAGACAAAAGCACAACGATGATGTTTAATAATATAAGAGAGAGGTACACTGTTCAGGTTCAAAGGCTGAAAAACAACCAGCTGTGAACCGTAAACTTTGAACAAGGAGAATAATCTATGATAAGAAGCATGACAGGTTATGGAAGCGCGGAAGCTGTTTTTGCGGGGAAAAAACTGATCATTGAAATCAAATCCCTCAATCACAGAAATCTGGAAAGCAGTATACGGCTGCCCGTCTTCCTCACCCCCCTTGAGGTAAATATCAAGAAAATGGTGGGAGAGCGTATTTCAAGGGGAAGAGTTGAGATAAATATCAGGATAGATTCAGATCCGGGTGCAAATGGCGGAGATAAACTGGAGGCGAACATTCCCCTCATCAACAGCTATCATACCCTGCTGACCGGTCTGAAGGAATCGTTCAATCTCTCCGACGAGATAACGCTGAGCACACTCGTTAGTCTGAAGGGCAGTATCTATGTTTCCGAAGTAGAAATCGATCCTGAAGAGGCATGGGATACACTCAGCAAGGCACTGGATGATTCCATCGGTTCCCTGATACACATGAAGGAGATTGAAGGCAAACTTCTCTACGAGGATTTCATTGCGCGTCTTCATGCCATCAGCGCTTACATAAAAGAGCTGGAATCAAGGGTTCCTCAGGTGGTCAGACAATATCAGGAAAGACTTTTGGGAAAGGTCCGGGAACTGGCGGACGGTGTGGAGTGTGATGAATCAAGGTTGATCCAGGAAGTTGCGATAATGGCTGAAAAGAGCGACATCACCGAAGAGATCGTACGCCTTAAGAGTCACATGAAGCAGTTTGGTGAAATGCTGAATAGTGATACTGCCATAGGCAGAAAAATGGATTTCCTGTTTCAGGAAATGCACAGGGAAATAAATACAATAGGGTCCAAGAGCAACGATCTTGCAATATCCGGCAATGTAATAGAGATAAAGACTGAACTTGCCAAACTGAGAGAACAGGTACAGAATATTGAATA
>JAFDAR010000323.1 GCA_019313735.1 Deltaproteobacteria bacterium
AAGACTCAACCGGTCGGATTTGAAGAACAGGACTGGTTCGTAAATGGAGTCATTGAGATAAGAACCATGCTCGAGCCGCGCGCCCTCATGAATGCCATGCGGGGAGTGGAAGATGAAATGGGCAGGAGCAGGGGCAGGAAGTGGGGCCCGAGGATAATAGATATCGATATTCTCCTCTATGGACAGGCCGTTATAGAAGAGGAAGGACTTGTCATACCGCACGCGGAGCTCCACAAGAGACGTTTTGTGCTTGTTCCATTGAATGAGATAGCTTCCTGTGCTATACATCCCAGGTTCGGGCTTTCTGTAAAGGGCCTGTGCTATACATCCCAGGTTCGGGCTTTCTGTAAAGGGGTTGCTGGACAGGGTTCAGGATGAAAACAAAGTTGATGTACTCGTAAAGAAAAGAGTCTAAATTAGATGGCAAAGTAAAAAGCTTCAAGGTCAAGGCGCGCAAATCCTGAGGAATGAGGCGTACATAAGGTACGCCGCAGTGACGAAGGATGCAGCGGAACGCAGAAGTTGAACTTTTTACAAAGCCATCAAAGTTGAATGGCTGAGCGGTGAGGGCCGCCCGTTTGTTTGGAAATGATTCGTTTAATAATTGCAGGCATTATCGTATATGTGATATACCGCTTCTCGAGGTTTCTGGTTACCCCGGCAGGGAAGATATCGAAGAATCGTTCCATACTGTGGCACATATGTGCCGGTAAACAGCGCCCATAAGGCCACCCTGAATGGCAAGACACTCTACTTCTGCAGCAGGGAATGTCTTGAAAAATACAAAAAAGAGAACGGAAAATAGGGACAGCGCCCTTTTTTCCTACTTTTTTATCCACGGATATTGGAAATGGGTGGAGAAATCATAATCGGGGACAGGTTTAAACCTGAGACCTTTGCAGAATATTCAATTTTGTTCAAGTTCAAGGAAGGCGAAAATTTTAACCACAGGAATATATTGGATATTTCGAGGATTAAAATTTGAGCCTGACGCAGAAATATTCAAGGGAGGTTGCATGAAGTTTTTTATAGATACCGGTAATATTGATGAGATAAGAGAGGGTCTGGAGCTGGGGATGGTCAATGGCGTGACCACAAATCCATCGCTTGTGGCAAAGGAAAACAAGGATTTTGACACAGTAGTCAGAGAGATACTGGAGATAGTTGATGGCCCTGTAAGTCTTGAGGTGATAAGTGAAGACGCCGAGGGTATGGTTTCCGAAGGGAAAAAGCTGGCAGGGCTGGCCGAAAATGTGGTTGTAAAGATTCCCATGACGACCGAGGGATTGAAGGCCACGCGGAGGTTGTCAGGTCTGGGGCTCAGTGTAAACCAGACGCTGATTTTCTCGCCCGTGCAGGCACTCCTGGCCGCCAAGGCGGGCGCTGATTATGTCAGTCCCTTTATTGGGAGGCTTGACGATATCTCCCACAATGGAATGGAGCTTGTGGAACAGATACTGACCATCTTCGACAACTACGAATTTGACTGCGAGGTTATCGTTGCCAGCGTCAGGCATCCTCTTCATGTCCTTGACGCGGCGCTTCTCGGGGCCGATATCGCCACGATCCCGTTTAAGGTGATAAAGCAGCTGGCCGGGCATCCGCTCACGGATGTGGGTCTTAAGAGATTTCTGGACGATTGGCGCAGTGTTCCAAAGGGATAATATGATAAACTTCCTGAAAGAATCCTTTGATAAGATGACGACACCAGAGGATGGACGCGAGATATTCAATCTTCCTAACTGTATCACCCTCCTCAGGCTCGCGGTGATCCCGGTATTGTTTCTGCTTCTTCTTTCTCCGGGCAGATCCCTGAGCATGGTCATTGCTGTCCTGTTTATTCTGGCCTCGATCACGGACGTGATAGACGGGTATGTGGCGAGAAAATTCAATATCGTCACCACGATGGGAAAGTTCCTCGACCCAGTGGCGGACAAGCTGGTAGTGACTACCGCCATGATCATGATGATTCCCATCGGCAGGATTCCAGCGTGGATAGTTGCTGTTATTATCATGAGAGATATACTGGTGGATGGCATGAGAAGCGTTGCTTCGGCGGATGGTCTTATAATTGACGCAAGCAGGCTGGGCAAGCAGAAGACCCTGTGCCAGATTGTCGCTGTGTCGGCACTGCTGATACACTATGACACCGTCTTTGGTATTAACGCGCACGTGGTTGGTATGGTTACCCTCTACCTCGCCCTTGTCCTGACACTGTGGTCAGAAGATAGCTAATCGGGGACAGGTTTTTCATTGACAACGAAGACGTATTTTATTAAGTATCGGGGACAGGTTTAAACCTAATCGGGGACAGGTTTAAACCTGTCCCCACAGGTCAAGCGGGCGTAACTCAGTGGTAGAGTGCAACCTTGCCAAGGTTGACGTCGACGGTTCAAATCCGTTCGCCCGCTCCAGTTTTTGGCGGCATAGCCAAGTGGCTAAGGCAACGGTCTGCAAAACCGTTATTCACCGGTTCGAGTCCGGTTGCCGCCTCCAGAAAAATAGGGACAGCGCCCGTTTTTTAGGGCGCTGTCCCTATTTTCCCACTGGTTATTTTCCCCTTAAGCAAAATTTGTTGTGTATTTATTTGCTTTATGGTAAATAACCTCACATGATAATACCACGGTACCTGACAGAACCGATCCGTCAGGATCTCAAAGAAAAGATGGTTTTTAGAAGACCTTTCTGGAACGGAGGGAACATCAGTATTATAACTGGGATAACCGGGCAGATCGAAAGAAGATATTAGCCGCGCAGTGGCCAGCGGTTGACAGCGTCATAATATTTGATGAACTCCATAAATATAAAAACTGGAAGGGCTGGATCAAGGGCGAATATGATTCTCACGGCGCTCGAATCCAGTTTATCATAACAGGCAGCGCCCGATTGGATATTTACCGCAAGGGTGGAGATTCACTACAGGGACGTTACCACGCTCATCGTTTGCACGGTTTGTCAGTTGGTGAACTGCAAAAAACGAAGTCAAGCCTCGTTCCCGGAAAAGAGATTGAATTTCCCGGAAAGATTGAACACGATCTATTGCCTGCATTATTCCAGTTCGGTTCCTTTCCCGAGCCCTTCCTGAAGCAGAATAACCGCGGTTTGAGAAGATGGCAGCGAGAACGCATGGATCGCTTTTTCAGAGAAGATGTGCGTGATCTTGAAAACGTCAGGGATCTCTCGTCAATGGAACTGTTAGCGTCCATGCTCGAAGATCGTATCGGCAGTCTTCTTTCCCTCCAGTCATTGCGGGAAGATCTTGAAGTCAGCCATCGGGCAGTATCCCACTGGATGACCATACTTGAACGTCTGTATCACTGTTTTAATGTAACACCATTTACCCATAAGGCCATACGATCGCTTAAAAAGGCCGCGAAAGTATATTTGTGGGACTGGTCTGTGGTGCCGGATAAGGGAGCCCGCTTTGAAAATCTCGTGGCATGTCACCTGTTAAAAATGAAACATGCCCTTGAAGATCAGGAGGGTTACAGAATAGGCCTTCATTATCTGAGAGATGCCGGGAAAAGAGAAGTTGATTTCCTGGTTACTGCTGAGGGCAAGCCCTGGTTTGCCGTAGAATGCAAGACAGCAAACCGGACGCCGAATCCCGCACTAAACTATTATGGTGAAAGACTGAAAATACCCTATCTGTATCAGATAACACGTGAAGAGGGTATCGATACATTCGATGGCAGAGTCAGAGTAATGCCTGCCGGCAAGTTTCTGGGAGCACTCCCATCGGGGCGGGTTATGTGGGCGGTCCTACGATGGCAATGATTGCCCATAAGTGCCCTCAATACAGGGTCACGGTCGTTGACGTCAACCCGGAGCGCATCGCCGCGTGGAATTCGGATAATCTTCCCATATACGAACCGGGCCTCGATGAGATCGTAAAAGCGGTTCGCGGCAGGAATCTCTTCTTCAGCACGGAAATTGAGAGGGGAATAAGAGACGCGGATATAATCTTTGTCAGTGTGAACACCCCGACCAAGACATTCGGCGCGGGCGCGGGCATGGCCGCCGATCTTCAGTACTGGGAGAAGACAGCCAGGCAGATACGCGAGGCGTCACAGTCGCATAAGATAATCGTAGAGAAGAGCACACTCCCCGTGAAGACCGCGCTCGCGATGGAGAAGATACTTACCGCTACCGCCAATGGGATTCGATTCGACATACTCTCCAATCCGGAATTTCTGGCCGAGGGAACGGGGATCAGGGATCTGGAGACGCCGGACAGGGTCCTTATAGGCTCCCGCGAAACCCCTGAAGGCCTTAAGGCGAGGAGCGAGTTGGTTGAGATATATGCCAACTGGGTGCCGCGGGAACGTATAATAACCTCCAATATCTGGAGCAGTGAACTGTCAAAACTCGTCTCCAATGCCTTTCTGGCGCAGAGGATATCCTCGATAAACTCCATCTCATCCCTGTGTGAAAAAACGGGAGCGAACATAGCCGAAGTTGCCAGGGCCGTCGGGATGGACAGACGTGTGGGGAACCAGTTTCTGAATGCCAGTATCGGTTTCGGTGGATCGTGCTTCAAAAAGGATATACTGAATCTGGTCTATCTGTGCCGGCAATATGGTCTTGATGAGGTGGCCGACTACTGGGAAGGGGTGGTAAAGATAAATGACTACCAGACGGAGCGCTTCATACTGAATATGCTTGGCGCCATGTTCAATACGCTGGCCGGCAAGAAGATATGTCTCTTCGGGTTCGCCTTTAAGGCCAATACAGGGGATACAAGAGAAAGCCCCGCTATAACGGTATCCAGGCGGCTTGTCGAAGAGCGGGCCGAGGTTGTAATCACAGATCCCAGGGCGCTGCCAAATGCCCAGACGGACCTGGCGGACATAAAGGAGAAGATAGCCTTTATCGATGTGAGGCGGCTGCAGGTTGTGACGCCATTGCCGTTATGACCGAGTGGGATATATATGCCGCGTTAGACTTTGAAAAAATATATGAAACCATGCGAAAACCCGCCTTCATCTTTGACGGCAGGAATATCCTTGATCACAACAATCTGTTCAAGATCGGCTTCAATGTCTTCCCAGTAGGAATTCCGGGGACACAACACTAGTGCGGCCGGGCAAGGTCGTGTAATCAAATGGGTGTGAATCCCATTCCGGAAGGTAAGCCAGCCACCGGATAGCGAGTCCTTGGAGGG
>JAFDAR010000043.1 GCA_019313735.1 Deltaproteobacteria bacterium
CGCTTCTTCATTCACGGTGAAGAGATTAACAGATATCCCCTTTTCTGTTAATGCACGCACCTGCTTTTCGTTTATCAGCGTGCTGAGAACATTATAAGTTTCAAATTCCAAATTTCCCCAGTCCAGAGAATCGGTTTCAGACTCGCCTGCCAGGGCCTGTATCGCAAGGGAGGGATTCCGGGCCCGGACCTCACGCAACCATTCATGATTAAAGGAGGAAATAATAACGCGCTTATAGTCTATCCCGGTATCGTCTATCATCGCCAGCACCTGTTCAACCACGGGGAAATTCTCCATAGGGAAGGGAAGGCGTTTCAACTCCAAGTTGACACAAAAGGAGGCATTCTGTGTAAAACAGAGGGCTTCTCTCAGTGTCGGGATCTTCTCATTCCGATAAGCCGACAGATCTTCCTGCGTTACCTCTCCTGCCGCGATCCAGCCGAAAGGATCGGCCTTAACGAACCAGGAACCCGCATCCAGCAAACGGATTTCATCCAGGGTAAATGTCGTAGAATGCCACGGGTCGCGGTCTGGAAAACGGTCTTTAACATTGGTGGTGCGGGCAAGGGAATCATCATGAAAAAGTACCAGCTCACCATCGCTAGTTACCACCACATCCGTTTCCCACAGATCGGCTCCGACCTCCAGAGCCTTGCGGGCCGCGGCCAGTGTGTTTTCGGGTGCCAGACTTCGTGCGCCTCTATGAGCTATAATGAGTGTAAGGCAAAACGCAAGACCTGACCCCATACATCATATTTTTTATAGTGGTCAGATACGGGCCTGAGCGATCCAGGTAGAATGACAGCGCCTTCGAGAAGTTTTTCCCCACAATCCCATCGACAAACAGCTGACTTATCTCCCTGTTACGTTCAAGAACCGACTGGACGCGAACAAAAATCTGACGTTCTTCGGGGGACATTCCCCTCATAATTGTGTGCAACGCGCTTTCGGCGCGGGGCTGGTACATCCAGAAATACAGCAGGTCCAGGGCGTTTATTATCACTATCTTTTCCAGGTCACGGGCCTCGGCCTTTATGGCGCGCATGAACCCCTTGGGAGATTTAAGCATATCACATACATCAGCCTCGGGGAAAAGCAGTTCCATGCGGGTATATATATTAAACATCTGCCCGAGTTTGCTTCGATAGTCCAGCATGCGGATACGTATATTCTGGTAACGATCGGCAACCCCCTCTATAAAGCCCGCCACACAGTCTGACGTGCCCTTGGAAATCACAGCCGCCCATCTCTGGAGAACGGCATTTACATCCACAACGCCACACGCGTATAGTATATCACCGGCTATCAGGCTGAATACAACGGCAATGGGGATGGAAAGGACCGTCCTGAAAAAATTCCCGAAAACAGTGCCCTTAGACAGTCCGCGAAAGGCGTTATGCGTTGAGATATACAACCCGTTTGCCAAGGCTATAACCGTGTACAGCAGGACTGGACTGGTAGAAGTCGTAATTCCGAATGTCCTGTCTAGGAGCAGGGTTTTGACGAGATAATCGAGCAGGGGAACGGAAAATCCCGTAAAGAGAAGGGAATCCGTCAGGCGGTCCCAGCTGACATAATCATTCCATTTCAACAGCTGAGAACGGCGAATGCCACCGCCGCCTATGACAGACTGGAGTATATTGCGCGCGCCTGTGATTCCGAACCAGATAAATGCCCCGAACCAGGAAAGCAGCCACCAGTCTTTGGTAAGATAAAAAGTAAGAAATGCCGGCACAAACCCTATCAGCACCTTTATCCAGTTTTTCAGACCGCTGTTGAGATATTCCCAGGATATCCCTGCCCGTGTCTCCCGCAGATCCGGAGATTCGAGATAGAGGTTATTGGTGCTCTCCTCGTCAAATCCGCCCAACGTAACTACATTGCCCCCGGCTTCCACATGGGTGGAAAGTTTATCTATCTCCCATTCTTCCATACGCTTTTTTCCTATAAGACGCAGGCCCGGAATACAACAGGCCATACGGTAAAAGGCATTTACCAGCCTGCTGGGACTGCTGTGCGGTAGATAGTTCGCGCGCAGATAAACCGCTGTATTAACAGGGATGGTCAGGCGGGAAGAAGGTGGCGCGTTCTTTATCTCTCTTCGCGCCCTGAGAGGAAGAGTGTCTTTTATAACAAGCCCCATCCCATAGAGATGGTGCGAACGTCCGGTGGAATCGCTGCCGACACGGCTCTTGAGAAGTGTCCCCTTATAATACGACCGAAACGTCGATATATCACGCAGGATCTTCGTGAGCTTATCAATTCTCCCGGTATCTTCCGTACTTAACCGCTCGATGGATTCCCGTATAATACGTTTTAATATTAGGATGTTATCTTCGTTTATAGCCCTCTGCAACTCACCGATCTCTACATTATGAGGTTCTCTACCGGTCACATAATCCTTGAGGTTGAATATCTCCAGATGTGTTATCATCCCCCCACAATCATAGAGAAGCTCAATAACATCCCCGACATTCAGATTACCGAGAGCAAGAGTAATACTGTAACCGGCATTGAGATGTCCCAGCCGTTCGAGGAGCTCACGCGGCGACAGAGTCAGCAGTTCTGGAACATCCGCACCGTCACACGGTATACTGGGATCTGGAATGGAAGGATTGTGAGACGGACGCAGGTATTTCTCCACGATAGCCTCCGAATCCAGCCGGTTCAGTTCCTTCACAATGCCGGCCATTTGCTGACGCTCTTCTGGCACCGCTCCGGCATACGCTGCCCTCAGGCCGGCCACATGATCCTTCATACTCGGCAGCATTTTTGCGCGCACGTACTCGGCCAGGTGCAGCAAAGACGCCTGACCGACGCCCACAAAAGACAGGAACTCCTCCTGATCAAGGAGAGAGGGGAGAAATCCATAGCTATCCTCTATCGCGTAGCGGTGTCTGTTGTTGAACTCCCTGAGGACCGCCATGATATAATGCCGCTGGTATTCCGAGACCCTGCGTCCTTCAGCCATGAAGGACGCAATCGGTTCTTCCTTCAGAAAATTCAGGTAATCCTGTGCGTCCAGAAGCCCTCGTGGCGCCCATATAAACAGGGCATACCTGTCATGAAATCTCGCGGAAAACTCGACGCCTATTCTGACCCTGATGCCCATAATCTCAGCCGCCTTCAGAAGTTCCTCGGCGACATCCGCTTTTACATGATTGTAATAGATCACCTTGATCCTTCGGATACCCTTGATCCAGGCATCCATTATCAGGTGAGTGGAAGATTTTCGCCCCTTGGTATTAACATCGTGGACATGATCATCGGTCGCAACCTGATTCCATTCCTCTGGCATTTCCAGCAGATGATAACGCCTCAGCTGCTTCCTGACAATACGGGGCTTCCCGGACGCCGCGATGCGGAAATCATGTGCCAGCTCCAGTTGTCGGCGATAGTCCCCGCTGGCCTGAACCAGTTTTTTCATGATCTGCAGGAGAACCCGGGCGGTATTCCTGCGGAGAAAACTCTGGGCGCTGTAGAGCACCTCATCCTTCAGAGAACGCAGAGCGCCCAGGCGATCCTCCGCCTCACCGACCTCCAGAGAATTGAGCAGGTGAATTACGGCGTAGGCAACACGCAACTCCTTCGACGCTGCCATCTCCTTGATTCCATGCGGGTGCAGATACGGGTTCAGAAGATTCTTGAGATACTTTCGCGACTTGTCCCTGTTGAGAACCTCATTGACAATGACCAGGAGTTCATGATCCTGCTTGTCAAAAAGTATCTTTGAAACACCACGATCCATCATCATATTCCTTTTAAATGGGGTCAGGTCTCAACATTCAACATTTTTACGATCTGGGAAAATTCTGATAATGCTTTTCAAAATGTTGAATGTTGAGACCTGACCCCATTGTTACTGTGTAGCCTTTTAGAACAGTTTTTCCAAGAGTTTCCGGGCGCCTTCCTGAATGTAGTAGGATGAGAGTGCGTTGAGTACGTATTCGGTGTCGAGAAAGGGAATCGGTTTTCGAATCGATCCTTTCAGTGTAATGGGCAATACCGTGTGTCCCTGATCGTTCAGAAGCGCCCTCAGGATATCGGCCTTTTGCGCCAGTTGCTCGGAATGCCGTTTTGACAGGATCACCACCCCTCTCAGATCAAGTGTTTTAGACGCTCTGTCCACCATGCCTTTCAGTATAGCCACCGAATCGGTTGCCTTACTGGTCCGGATATTTCTCAGAGTCAGCGATTTCACCTGTATGATGGTATCCTCCATTTCAAAGGTTCCATCCAGTGAATCAAATCGCGTCGATTCATGCCGCGCCACCTC
This sequence comes from Deltaproteobacteria bacterium, assembly GCA_019313735.1. Lineage (GTDB taxonomy): Bacteria > Desulfobacterota > Syntrophia > Syntrophales > UBA2210 > UBA2210. The sequence continues at coordinate 4,277 of JAFDAR010000043.1, forward strand.
CCCGCCCTGATAACTGAGAAACCGGCCGACACCTTCCAGGCCGAAGAGACTGTCCAGAACACTCTCCACCAGGTTGAAATTCTTCCACTCCCCCTTCGCGAGCAGCATTGATCCCCGTGCCCCGAGCTCCGGTTTTTCCCCGGCCGGTACCGTGCCCTCCGCATGCAGATCTCCCGAAAGGGTCCCGGCAAAAATGTCCGTATGCTCGGTCAAGGTATCCAACAGCGTACCCACATCAACCCCTTGCATCGATGGATCGAAGGCCCACCCCTTCTTCCCCATATCGTAGAACCCATTCCCCTGTATGCTGCCGTCAAAGGCCTGCACGTTCAGAGAATCGATAGTCACCCGGCCGGGTCTGTAGCTGAAATTCGATGTTGCCCCGGCAAAGGGAACCGATGCGAACATGCCCTTCTCGATGGCAAGGGTTCCCCGGCCCCGCAGATCCTGTTTCCGTGTTCCCTTCACATCCAGTTTCATCCCTGTGAGAACGCCGGCCTTCGGTGGCTCCTTTCCATTTTTCTTCGGTGGCAGCTGAAACTCGATCCGGTCCGACCCTGCCCGTATATTAAGAGACAGATTGTCGGGCGACCCCTTTCCCTTCACCTCAGCGGTAACAGCGCCGGACAGAACCTTTACAGGCAGAAGTGCGGATATTCGGGCAAGCGGGAATGATGTCACCGCCAGATCGACCGCGAGCGGCATGTTTTGCACATCGATCGGTGTGCCCAGCGGCCCCAGGGTCCCTTTGATGGAAACATTCTTTGCGCTGCTTTCCAGGAGATCTGCACTCAAATCAACAAAAACCGGCCGGTCAAGAGAAACATCCTTCATGGTGAGATTCAGGGCATTGATTACCAGGGTCCCCGCATCTGGCAGAAGCATTTCATCGCGGTACAGAATCTTCCCCTTCACAATCTTAAGCTTCTGTATGTTAAGAGGCAACGCCGCTGGTGATGATGGACTTTTGGCATAAGGATTCCCGGCTGTAGCCCTCGCGACGGAAGGTCTTCCAAGCAGGGCTGACTGTGCTTCCGCCGTTTCCCCTTCCTTTTTCAGAGAATCCTGCCCTCGCGAACGACGTTTCAGCGAAGCAAGAATATCATCGAAGCTAAACTCCCCGACTGCATTGCGCGCCACGGAAATCACGGGCCTCTTCAGGACAATCTTCCCGACCTTAATTTCCTTTTTCAACAGCGGAAGGAATTCAACCTGAATCTGAAGACTGTCAAGGGAGATAAAATCAGCAGAAGAAAACCGGGGATTATCGGCGACACGCAGTCCCTGAATCTCCGCGCCCAGACCGGACAATATCGTCAACTCAATATGCGTAAAATCGACATCACGATCCAGATACGGTTCTACCCGCGCAAGAATCGTCCCCTTATACCGGTCAAGATTCACCATAAAAGGCGCCAGAATCACGAGAACCAGACAGATAGCCAAGACCACGATAATGCCTATGACAATCTTCTTCATCCCACACACCTTTCAAATGTAGCCAAGGCTAAAATCTGTCCATAACATCAAATAAATTGCAGGAACGGTCTTGACTGCGAATATTGTTCGCGGACAGGTGGCCTGTTTTTCATCATTCCAGCGGAAGCCGGAATCCAGTCGCTTCTGATAGCGTACCCCTTTTACTTTAATAACCGGCGTCGCGGAGGACCTTTTCCTTTTCGGCTAATTCGAGGTCGGCTTTGACCATCATGTCGATTAGCTGGTCGAAGTTGGTTTTGGGCTTCCATCCGAGGGCTTCCTGCGCCTTTGTGGAATTGCCGAGGAGCACGTCAACTTCGGTTGGTCTGAAGTAGCGTTCATCAATCTCCACATAACGGTGGTAATCGAGGTCGAGTTTTTCGAAGACTCGCTCCACAAATTCACGGACGGAGTGTGTCTCGCCGGTGGCTATGACAAAATCGTCCGGTTTGTCTTGCTGCAGCATCATCCACATGACTTCCACGTAATCGCCGGCAAAACCCCAGTCTCTCTTTGCGTCCAGATTGCCCAGGTAGAGTTTTTCCTGCAGGCCAAGCTTGATTCTGGCAGCCGCTCGGGTGATCTTTCTTGTGACGAATGTCTCGCCACGACGCGGGGATTCGTGATTGAAGAGGATACCGTTGCAGGCAAATATATTGTAGGCCTCGCGGTAGTTTTTGACCACGTAGTATGAATAGACCTTGGCGGCGGCGTAGGGGCTTCGTGGCTCAAACGGTGTGAGCTCGCTCTGTGGAGGGGGAGCTGCCCCGAACATCTCGCTGGACGATGCCTGGTAGAATTTTGCCATGATGCCGGTTTTTCGGATGGCTTCCAGGAGCCTGATTGTCCCCAGTCCAGTGATGTCGCCGGTATACTCGGGGGTGTCGAAGCTCACCCGGACATGGCTCTGAGCGCCGAGGTGGTATATCTCATCAGGTTTAATCTCTGACAGGAGGTTTGTCAGGTGTGCGGACACCGAAAGATCACCGTAATGCAGATACATGCGTGCCTCAGGATCATGAAAATCTTTGTAGAGGTGATCGATACGGCCGGTGTTGAAGGTGCTCGATCTCCTGATCAGGCCATGCACCTCGTATCCCTTGTCCAGAAGAAACTCGGCAAGGTATGATCCATCCTGTCCAGTGATGCCGGTGATTAAAGCTTTTTTCATGTAATTGTCCTTTCGCGCACTTCGTTCATTTCCTGAACTACGCAAACACTAAAGAGATTCACGACTAAAATCAAGAAAAAAAGCAGGGAACTGGCCCCTCCTTTTACTGGCTTTATCTCTCCCGCTCTTCGAAATCCTTGAGAGAGCCCTGCCTCTCCTTCTGATGCCCTACTATCTGTGGTAATGCGTGTCCAGCAAAAAGATGCTCTTTACTTCCAAATTTGCCTGTGTTAGGAGTTTTCTCTTCATAAAGAAAAGCGTCGGGAGGTTTAAGATTGAGATGACAAACTGGGGATTAGCAATCAAGATTGCCTGCGGTGGCTTTAGTCTGGTTTTTTTATACTGGTAGTATTGGGCATATCGGCATGGCTGACAAAGGTAATTACTGAGAAAATTATCAAGGATAAAAGATAAGGTAAAGACTCAGGTTATTAGGCTGAAGGCTATAGTCTATTAATTTATCCCTGTTATTTTGAGCACCTTGTCTGTCCTTTCGAGGAGAGCTGGTGACGAGAAATCCAGGATTTATCACATTCGTTCGAAATGACAGATTTGTAGAGCGTTTCACGGATTTCTCAAGAGCAACAGACGACAGTTGCCATTGGAGGAGTAGGAATGTTTGATTTATTAGAAAGCGGTTTTCACCTGTTTTACTGGGGCAATGCCCTGATGATCGCCATCGGTCTTGGGTTCATTTACCTTGCGATTG
>JAFDAR010000324.1 GCA_019313735.1 Deltaproteobacteria bacterium
CTGAGGATGCCCATTTCATGGCCGGTTATAAAAATTTCGGCGTCGACGTTCTCTATCATGCGGCACGATGATATAAACAGATCGATATCACCATCGGACCCGGCATACCAGGGCCCGAATGGCGTAAGATCCAGGTCAGCCACATAGATCGCGCCGTAGAGGGGAAAGTACATGCAACTGAATCCACCGGAGTGTCCCGGAGCACCGATGACATGCATCTTCACCTTCCCAAAATCCAGCACCTCCCCCCATGCATATTCCCCATCCAGTCGGGCGGTCGAGAGCCACCACTCATGGTTATTCTGGGGGGAGTAGGGGCTTTTCTCGGTTGCGGGATCGGCGATCCGCTGCAGCCAGCCGTCAACCCATTCTTTCCCGTATACTTCTTCTATACCGATAATTGGTGGTATCGCTCTCCTGTCGCGGAAACAGGGGGCCTCTTTTTCATTGATGAAAATCCTGGATTCATCGAAAAGATAATTGTAAGCGATATGATCGAAGTGAAAGTGCGTGTTGAACACCATGTCGATGTGGTGTTTTTGTCTCAATTCAGTCAGGCGCCGATACCCGGCCCCTGGATCGATAAGAACCTTCACGTCATCGTCGATAAAAATAGAACGGCAGTGGGGAAATCGGCTGCCGTTTTCTCCGGGAATAACCTTTATCGGACCAAGTCGTGACTTAACAGTTTTTCTCCTTTAGAAAAAAGGGAGCTAACCAGCAAGCCAACTCCCTGATTCTGAGACCTTTGCATAACTCCCTGATTCTGAGACCTTTGCATAACGTCCCCTTTTGCCCAATTTCTGCGTCAGTCTCAAATTTTAATCCTCGAAATATCCAATATATTCCTGTGGTTAAAATTCTCACCTTCCTTGAACTTGAACAAAATTTAACATTCTGCAAAGGTCTCATTTTATATGGTGCCGAAGCCGAGACTTGAACTCGGACAGGCATAAGCCCACTAGACCCTGAACCTAGCGCGTCTACCAATTCCGCCACTTCGGCGCACTGAAAACTATGGAACGCTTATACTTATACACCCTGATATTGTCAAGTGAAATTACCCTTGAAAATAACGACATAAGTGATACTATGCCTTCTTCAAACGCAGTGATTTTACCAGAAAAAATCCTTTCATGGAATGATTTATGAAGATTATAAGAGATATTGACAACATCCCTGAAGATTTAACCGGTTCCATTGTTACGATAGGCAACTTTGACGGTGTACACCTCGGACACAGGAAAATCTTCAGGAATATCGTGAAAGAGGCCGGAGAAAGAAATAAAAAGTCGGTGGTCATTACCTTTGATCCCCACCCGCAGAAGATCATACACCCGGAGAGGAGACCCTTCTTCCTGCTGACCCCCTTGAATGAAAAACTGGACCTCATCAGATCCTGCGATGTGGATGCCGTCATTCTGATTACATTTTCCATTGAGTTCGCCGAGATAACCGCCGGAGAATTCGTAGAGAATATTCTGTGGGGGAAACTACGTTTAAGCAAGCTGCTTGTCGGTTATGACTATGTCTTCGGAAAGGGAAAGGGTGGCGACGCGGAATTTCTGAAGACATCCGGCAGAAAACTCGGCTTTCAGGTAGAGGAAATAGACGCCGTAAAAACAGACGGCATGATTTCCAGCAGCACAGGCATACGTCTTGCGATACTTGACGGGAATGTCAGGCAGGCATCAGAAATGCTGGGGAGACCCTATGGTGTGACCGGCACTGTCGTCAAGGGTTACAGGCGGGGCACTGACATCGGTTATCCCACCGCCAACATAAAATCCGAAAAGGTAATTCCCGCGACAGGGGTCTATGCCATTATCGCCGAGCTCGAAGGTATCAGGCACCAGGGTGTCATCAATATAGGTTACAACCCCACTTTCGGCAACGAAGAGATTTCAGCGGAGGTACATCTGCTCGATTTTGAAGGCGATATATATGGAAGGGATATCACAGTACTCTTTATAGACCGGCTGCGTGATGAAATGAAATTCAAAGGCCCCGAAGAACTTGCCCGGCAGATAAAAAGGGATGTCGAAAAGGCCAGGGAGATCCTGTCATCCCGGGCGGAAGACAAAGAATCGGGGACAGATTTAAACCCTGCCCCCACTGCTAAAAGATGAAGATAGAACACCTGCACAACTGGAACGTCAGCTACGACAGGGCCAGAGAGATACAGAACGGCGCCGACATCTCTTATTCAAAAGGCAGCAATCTCTTTTTCGCGGTCGTTGTGATCCTTGATTTTTCAACCATGGAAATTGTCGAACAGGTGTCATCAAGTGGAACGGTCGATTTTCCCTACATCCCCGGTCTGCTTACATTCAGAGAAGGGCCCATACTTCTGGAAGCCTTCCAGAAATTAAGATCCACCCCTGGCGCTATCATCTTCGACGGACATGGAATCGCTCACCCGAGGGGTATCGGCCTCGCATCTCATATGGGACTGTTTCTCAACACACCATCCATAGGCTGCGCAAAGACAAGACTGGTCGGATCATACAATGAAGTAGGAAATGAACCGGGCGATTTTTCTTCCCTTGTCCACAATGATGAAATAATGGGTGCCGTTCTGAGAACAAAGAGGAATGTGAAACCGGTCTTCATATCACAGGGGCACAAGATAGGGTTAAAAAAGGCTATAGGCATAACCCTGTCTTGTTGCAGAGGATACAGACTGCCCGAACCCACAAGAAAGGCCCACCTGGCCGTTAACGAGATAAGAATCGGGGACAGGTTTAAATCTGTCCCCACTGGTCTCAATCCCTGCTGAAGCGAACATTATAGATGTAGCTTTCCGCCTCGCTTTTTGTGTGCTGGGAATTTATATAGAATGAAATTCCCTCAATATCACGCGGTTGCCCACCGTCAATGTCGGGAAACAGCTTTTTGTAATCTTCTTCCAGATTTCTCTTCTCCTGATACCACTTGTTTAACGTATCGCTCTTGTTCCTGATTACGATATATCTCACCTTGCCCGCAAATGGCTGCTGGCTTGTAACCACGGTATCTTTGGGACATTCCACTCCCCATATATAACCTATCGTGGGAGTTTTCAGTTTCGCGGGCCACCCGGTGGGTTTGAATGCAACGTATATCTGAATA
>JAFDAR010000044.1 GCA_019313735.1 Deltaproteobacteria bacterium
CTTGCCGGTTTAAAAAGGAACGGCAAAAGGCGATCAGCAATGGCGGAAATGATAATGCCCCCAGATAGCCGATGGATTTCCAGAAATTGGCGCCAAAAATCCCGTAGAAAAATGTCCCGGTCTTTTGAAGAAACAGGGCAAGACATAAAAAAGCAAAAAAGAGCTGAACAGGAGATCTCTTTTTCTTGATGAACAGAGAAATCGAAATTGTAAAACTGACAACCGCCAGGGCGAAGGTTTCCATAGGTTTCCAATCAGATGTGATATATTTGTAAAACTTGCAATCGGCTGAAAATAAAACAGTAACATTCAGTAGTTATGGCATCCTCAAGATCGAACAAATCACGACGCCTTTCTATGAGCATGTTGATGCTATAGACCAGAGAGAAGAAAAACCACGACAAATAACTATTATAACACTTCGGGATGATCTGACAATGGTAAAATTATTATAAAGAGCATCAACCCTCCTGCCGGATCAGTGCGTAAAACAGTTCCCAGTGGGAACAGAACTACGCACTACACAACCCGTTTCTGTTGCATGCTCAAAATAATGAATATATGAATCCGCTGGTATTTCAAGGTGTTGGAAGGGAATAAGCTTTATTTCTACTGCTGGCACGAATAATGCTCAAAGAAATATAATGCATTCGTAAAAAGTCTGTCATTCCCGCGCAGGCGGGAATCCAGAAGCGCATAACTACTTAAAAACACTGGATTCCCGTTTTCACGGGAATGACAAAATTGTGTATATTTCGACTTTCCATCAAATATAATATGAGTATCGTGGGATTGTGCTTAATTAGCAAAAGGAGAAATTGCCTGTAATGAAGGAAAAAACTACCTCGAGAGTCGGGGTTGTCTTTCCCGGTCAGGGATCCCAGCGTCCCGGTATGGGGAAAGATTTTTATGACAATATCTCGACAAGCAGGGACACCTATCGTGAAGCCTCGGAGATTCTGGGATGGGATGTGGCTGCCATGTGTTTTGGGGAGGACAAAAGACTTAATCTGACCGAATATGCCCAGCCCTGCATACTTGCAACCGAGATTGCCATGTTTCGCGGGCTCCGTTTTCTATATGATTTTGCCCCTGAATATTTCGGGGGCCATAGTCTGGGCGAATATACAGCCCTGGTTGCTGCGGACGTTCTGCCCTTTTCTGAGACACTGAAGATTGTTCGGGATCGGGGCCATCTCATGCAAAGCGCAACGCCTGTGGGAACTGGCGGCATGGCTGCGGTTATGGCAAATGATCTGGATCTGGGTGCAGTTCGAAGCGCGTTGAACGGACTTCCGATAGACATAGCAAATGATAATTCTGTCAGCCAGGTTGTCGTAAGTGGTATGTCCAGCGCAATGCCCGAAGCGGAAAAAAGGATCAAGACATCTGTCGGCGACAGCCGGTCTTTTCATTTTATACCTCTGAATGTCAGCGCTCCCTTTCACAGCCGGTTTATGGGTGCCGTAAGGGAGACCTTTGGGGAAATACTGTGTGACATCGAAGCGAAATTAAGGCCTGCCAATGCAAAAAAGGTGACTTCAAATTTCACCGGTCTTTTTCATTCAGACAGCCGCAGCGAAATTATTGACAGGATGGTGTCTCAGATAAGCAATACGGTACAGTGGAGAAAAAACATGGAGACCCTTGCCGCCTCGGCAAATTCAATTTTTGAAATAGGCCCAAGCCGTCCCCTCAGAGGGTTTTTCAAGACCATAGATCTGACATGCCAGTCCATTACGACATTTTCAGCGGCGCAGAGGGTGTTTGAAAAAGCCGTGGTGCTCTAATGTCGTGTCAATCAAGAAATGTCATTTCGACCGCAGGGAGAAATCCAGGATTTCTCAGTCGGGAAGAATCCTTCGAAATGACAGAGTATCGTTGACATGACTCTAAAACAGTTTTTACAGACGCGTAACATGTGGATTCCAACTCTCGCTTCCACCCGTCTTGTAGAGAGATAAGCGCATTTCCAACTATCCCGACTCGTCGGGATTTTTATCAGCTAACAGATGGATGCCCGATGGAGGTCCTGCAAATTTTTCAGGAGAGTAAATAAATAATGGATTTCAATCTTACCGACGATCAGCAGATGTACATGGAAACGGTTCGAAAATTTGTCAGAAACGAAATAACACCGAAGGTTATGGAGATGGAGAGGGAGCATGCCTTCCCCTTCGACGCAATAAAAAAGGCATGGAAAATTGGTCTGTTGAATCTTTCTGTTCCCGAATCGGTGAAAGGATATGAGGTAGATATTGTTTCGGCGGCGTTGATTGTCAGAGAACTGTCCTATGGCGACACCGGAATCTCAACGTCGGCCATGTGCAACGATCTGGCCAATGTCGTTATCGCTCAACATGGGACGGAGGAACAGAAAGAGGCCTTTCTCCGGCCCTTTGTCGAAGCTCCGATAATCTCATCTTTCTGTCTGACGGAACCGGGCGCAGGGTCTGACAACCTGGCCATGACTACATTTATAAAAAAAGGGAACGACGGAAAATATGTTTTGAACGGGGAGAAGTGTTTTATTACAAATGCTTCTTACGCCTCTCAATTTACGGTGTTCTGCAAGGTCGGGAAACCTGGCAGCCTTATGGTGGCCTGTGTAATTATTCCCAGCGATTCTATTCGTGACGGGAAAGTTACTTTTCAGCCTTTCGATGCCAGGGAGATCACAGTGCCAGGAGGAGGTACGATAATAACGGGCAAGCCGGAAGATAAGTTAGGGCAGCGCCTTTCGAATACGGCAACGGTAAAGTTTGAGGACGTAGTGCTCGAAGATCATCAGATCATCGGTAACAGAAGACTCGGGTTCAAGTATGCCGTCGATGTCCTTGATTATGCGAGGCCCATGGTCGCGGCAATCGGCGTCGGTCTGGCCAGGAGGGCCTTTGACGTTACGCTGGAATACACGAAGGAGCGCAAGCAGTTCGGACAGAGAATATGCGATATGCCAGTAGCAAGAGACACGCTGGTCAAGATGTGGAAAAAAGTGGAACTGGCCGATCTGGCTCTGATGAAGGCGGCATTCAAAGTTCAGGAACAGGCCGAAGACAGGGGGATTTATGCCTCTCTGGCGAAAAATGCGGCGGCGGAAGCGGCCATTTTCTGTACCAAAGAGGGCCTCCATCTTCACGGCGGTTACGGCTTCATGTCGGAATACGAGATATCCAAGCTGGCGCGGGATGCCCATATCATCGACATATATGAAGGGGTAAGAGAAGTTCAGGATATGATCATAGGACGGGAGCTGGTATAAAAATGTTGTATCTTCACGGGTTAGGTCACTTTCACCCTGAGAATGTGATTACAAACCGGTTTCTGGAAGAACTGGATATAGGGAGCAGCGAGGAGTGGATTCTGGAGCGCGTCGGGATACGTACCCGCCGCACGAGCCTGCCCCTGGATTATATAAAAACGACAAAAAATCAGGATACGCGGGAGGCATTTGAGGCGTGTCTGTACACGAATGCACAGTCAGGGGGCATTGCGGCGCGTCTGGCCATGGAGCGCGCCTCGCTGAAGCCTGAAGATGTGGGAATGGTTGTGTCAGGAAGTTCGGCGCCGGATTACGTTACCCCGGCCGAGGCGGCCACCGTGGCGGCGGAACTGGGGATGGACGTTCCCTGTTTCGATCTTAATTCCGCATGTTCCAGCTTTGGAATGCAGCTCAAGTTTCTGTCCGACATGAAGCCGGAAACACTTCCACCTTATATCCTGGTCGTGAATCCGGAAAATTTCACCCGTACGATAGATTACTCCGACCGGAGGGCAGCCCCGCTGTTTGGTGATGGAAGCAGTGCCGCCGTTGTGTCTGCTTCCGTTCCTTCGAAAATGGTATTTGAGGCATTTTTTTCTGATTCAAACCCGTTATCCTGGGACAAGGTTCGTATTCCCCGCCTGGGACACTTCGAGCAGAATGGAAGTGCCGTTCAGGGTTTTGCCATCCGCAAGACGACAGAATCGCTCAGGAAGTTGCAGGAAGCTTTTCCCGTAAACTCAGGCAGGTTCAAGTTCGTAGGGCATCAGGCGAACTTCGGAATGCTGAAGACTGTATGTGAAAGGTGCGGCATATCCGAAAAAGATCACTGGCACAACGTTGTGGATTACGGCAATACGGGATGCTCAAGCGCTCCGTGTGTCCTGAGTCAGAATTGGGACAGGCTTCGTCCAGGAGACCATATAGCATTAATCATGGTTGGTTCGGGGCTTACCTGGGTCCGCACGATGCTGAAGATCCTGGAATGAAGATTTCGAGTTTAAAACGGCATATAAGGAAATAATGAAATACTCTGAATTTATGAAAAAAGAAAATTTTGAACTGAACGATCTGATTGCTTTTGCTTACGGGCGATTTGTTGATGACCCGCCTGAAGATTTTGATGCACGTCTGCCCGCCCCCCCCTTCCTCATGGTGGATCGGATACTTTCGATAAAGAGTGACGGCAGGAGGGGATCTATTATTGCCGAGCAGGATATAAGGATGGATGCCTGGTATTTTCAGTGCCACATGCCGGGAGACCCCGTACAACCTGGCTGTCTCTGCGTGGACGCAATCTGGCAATTGCTGGGTTTTTACTGTAGCTGGAGGGGAGGATTAGGTGGCGGCAGGGCGCTGGGCTGCGAGGAAATTTCTTTCAACGGACAGATACGGCCCTATAATCAAACTGTCCGTTATGAAATTGACGTGAGACGGTTTTCTCATCTTAAGGATTCCGGTTCAAGTATTGTCATAGGAGACGGCAGGGTATTTGTGGATGATGAAATGATAATGACCATTCAAAAGGCCCGTACGGGAATCTTCAGGGGAATTGTCTATCCGGATTATCCGAAGACGTCACCCAATTCCAGGGGTGGAATCATAAAGAGAGACATATAACTGCTTGAGTTTAAAGTTTTAATAAAAGGAATCAACTATCAAATGAACATGAAACCCGAAACTCGAAACCCGAAACCCCCAAAAGGGGACACGCCCGAAACCCGGGACGGCAGGCCCGTTGCCATTGTTACCGGCGGTGGAACAGGAATCGGCGCCGCGTGCTGTAAAGCCCTTTCTGACGAAGGATTTAAAACAGGTATTCATTATCGGAAAAGTGAGGATCAGGCGAAAGAAGTTCTGTCTCAGATCGAGGACGGATTTCTTTTGAAAGCGGATCTTGCCGATGTGGATGAAGTGGAAGAAATGGCAAAGTCCATCAAGGGTATAGCAGGCCGTGTGGACGTGCTGGTCAACAATGCCGGGATATCGATTAACAGCGATATTAATTCGATGAAAATCGGCGAATTTGACTCACAGCGAACAATGCTTCGCGGAACTTGGTACCTGACCAAACGGATATTGCGTCTTTTTATGCTCCGCAGTAACAGCGGCAGGATCATCAATATCTCCAGCGTAGTCGGGCATACCGGCAACGGCGGACAGATTCCGTACACTATGGAAAAGGCGGCCCTCGATGCTTTTACCAAATCTCTCGCGAAGGAGCTGTGGGGGAGGAACATTCTTGTCAATTCGGTGGCCCCGGGATTTATCGATACGGCCATGACGGAGAGTCTTCCGGATGACGTACAGCAAAAGATTCTTGAGGGCATCCCCCTGGGACGGATGGGGCATCCTGAAGAAGTGGCCGATGTCGTGGCCTTTCTTGCCGGCCGTGGCAGCTACATTACGGGAAGTGTGATTCACGTTAACGGGGGACTTTATGGGGGCTGATAAAAAAACGATTGAAGATGTGCTTCTTCTGGTTCCTCAAAAGCATCCGTTCCGTTTTATCGATGACATCTTGGAAATGGATGAGAATCATATCATCGGAACATATAGCTTCCGGGAGGATGAGTACTTCTATAGAGGACATTTTCCGGGCCGGCCCGTTACACCCGGGGTTATTTTGATCGAAACGATGGCTCAGACAGGTGTTGTCGCCTTCGGGATATATCAGCTTATGCGGCAAGGCATATCGTCTGATCAAATGAAGCGATTGGTTACCCTTTTCACCATGGTTGATGATTGCGAGTTCAACGGCATCGTAAGCCCGGGAGAAAGGGTTATTATTAAAGGTGAAAAAATCTATCTTCGCAGAGGAAATTTAAAAACGAAGGTCAGTATGGAAAGGGAAAACGGAGAAATTGTCTGTTACGGAGTGCTGACCGGCAGGGGAGTTGATTTTAATGAAAAATAGAGTTGTTATAACAGGAATGGGCGTTGTGGCGCCGAACGGACACGGGTTGAACGATTTTGAACAGGCCCTGCGCGAGGGTCGGTCAGGAATCCGATTTTTTCCCAGACTGAAGGAACTGAAGTTTTCCTGCCAGATAGGGGGCATGCCGGAGAATTTTGATGAGATTCGCAAGAGCTATTTCGACCACGAAAAGCTCATGTCTCTGAACGATAATATCGGATATATATCCGTGTCGGCTGTCGATGCGTGGCGTGATGCGGGATTTGCATTATCTGATGATGATGATGATAGTCATGTAAACTGGGACACAGGCGCGATTCTTGGCTGTGGGATCGGTGGTATGGATACGATTGCCGAAAGAGTCGTTCCCATGGTTAACGAGGGCAGGACGCGCCGTATGGGAAGCAGGATTGTCGAACAGGTCATGAACAGCGGAACAAGTGCCCGTGTAGGAGGCTTGCTGGCTTTGGGAAACCAGGTAACATCAAATTCTTCCGCCTGCAGCACAGGAACAGAGGCCATTGTGGATGCAATGTGGAGGATACGAACGGGACTGGCAAAGCGGATGCTGGCTGGCGGGTCTGAAGGTGTATCTCCTTATATCTGGGCCGGATTCGATTCCATGCGTGTTATCGCACGTAAGTTCAACGATCAGCCGGAGAAGGGCTCCCGTCCGATGAGCGCCTCGGCAAGCGGTTTTGTTCCCGGTGCAGGAGGTGCCGTGTTAGTCCTTGAAGATTTGGAAACGGCACTGTCCCGTGGTGCAAGGATTTATGCGGAAATACTTGGAGGGTTCGTTAATTGTGGCGGTCAGCGCAACGGCGGTTCCATGACGGCGCCGAATCCGGATGGTGTGCAACGCTGTATCAGAAGCGCTTTGGCTGATGCAGATACTACCCCTGATGAGATCGATGCAATCAACGGTCACCTGACGGCGACATTTGCCGATCCGTCGGAAATCAGAAACTGGTCGCAGGCCCTCAATAGAGATCCTCAGGATTTTCCGTACATAAACTCTACCAAATCGATGATCGGTCATTGTCTTGGAGCAGCGGGAGCCATTGAAAGTGTTGCCGTTGCCTTGCAGTTACATAATGGATTTTTGCATCCATCTATCAACTGTGAGGATGTGCACCCTGAAATTGAGGCATATGCGGAGAAGATTCCTCACAAAGTCATGGAATACCCGGAGTTAAAAGTCATCGCCAAGGCCTGTTTCGGTTTTGGAGATGTGAACAGCTGTTTGATTTTCAAGAAGTGGGAAGAATAAAATCAGTTTTAAGTTTCGAGTTTTAAGTTTGATGAACTCGTAAAAAGTCCCAAAAACGTCATGCCGGACCCCGTATCCGGTACGGGGCAGGCCCGATCCGGCATCCAGAACATATTGAAATTACTGGATTCCGGCTTCCGCCGGAATGAACTTTGTCAAGTTTTAAGTTAAAAAACAAGATTATAAGGAGAAAAAGAATGGACGAAAAGCAGATTTTTCAAGAGATGGTAAATATCCTCAAACCCTATGTCAAAGATCCGGCTTTGCTGGAAAATGCGACAAAAGATACACATATCCTCGATGACCTCAAGGTCAATTCCGCACGCCTGGTAGATGTTATCATCAAGTGTGAAGATGTATTTGATATTGAAATCGATGATGATGATGCCGACAAGATCAGGACCATCGGGGATGCTGTGGATGTCATACTGAATAAGCTGAATTAAGGCAATCCGTGAAAAGGACAACAAAATTTCTCCTGTACCTCCAGTACGTTATGGGGCGCCTGGCGGTTTTCATTATCGGCCCCCTTATTTTTCTTGCGATAAAACTCATGAGGTACAGAGTAAGAAACCTGAGCAAAACGAGGAAGGAAGTCAGAGCCCTGCTTGCGAAACACAGGGGTCCCTGGATGATATGCCCCAATCACCTGACCATGATAGATTCAGTGGTTCTGGCTTATGCTATGGCGCCCCTGTATCGTTATATGCTTAATTACAGGATACTTCCCTGGAACCTTCCGGAGAGTGCAAATTTCCAGAGCAATATTTTTCTGGCAGTTATCTGTTACCTGGCAAAGTGTATTCCCATCAGCCGGGGGGGAGATAGAAGGAAAATGAAATCCACCCTGGATAAATGTATTTATCTTTTAGGAAAGAAGGAAAGTCTGCTCATTTTCCCGGAGGGAGGACGTTCCCGGACAGGACGTGTCGATACAGAAAATTTTTCCTATGGGGTGGGTCGCCTGATCGCCAATGCCACCGATTGCCGGGTAATGTGTGTCTATCTTCGGGGCGATGGCCAGAAAACGTACAGCAGCATTCCTGAATTTGGTGAACATTTTACCATGAAAATAGAGACATTCAGTCCTGATATGAAAAACAGAGGATTGAAGGCGCAGAGAAGCTGTGCAAGGCAGATAGTGGACCATCTGTCTCGAATGGAGAAAGGTTATTTTGATAGGCAATGATATTGTGGATTTGGCAGATCCTCAAGCGAGGGGGAAAAGCCGGGATACGCGCTTCATAAACAGGGTCTTCACGCTGGATGAACAGCAAAAGATTTTAAACAGCGATGAGCCGGACATTTTTCTCTGGAGCCTGTGGGCGGGAAAGGAGACCGGATATAAGGCAATAAGTAAAACACACCCTGCCGTTTCCTCTTCACCCAGACATTATGAAATAAAACTATCCGACAGTCCTCTGCCCGAATCGGGCATCGTTTACACCCCCTGTGGCCCGGTACCCGTCCGGTTTTTTATAACCGGGGAGTATATCCACTGTATCGGAGCATCAACAGACGAAGGCATTGGTTCTATCGTTTGGGATGTTCAAAAAATACTCCAACCTCAGTTTTCCCCGGATTATCAATCGGATTTTGTTCGGAATATGGCCGGAAAAAAGATATCACGTTATCTGAAAGAAGATCCGGAAGCCATAGAGATCATTCGTCCAAAGGGGCATCGTGGCCTTGGACCCCCGGCAGTATATGCCGGAGGGAAAAGAACCGCAATCGACATCAGTATGAGTCACGACGGCCGGTTTGCAGCCTGCGCGGTTTCAGGGTGCCATGGTTAGGATGGTTTGAACCTCAATGTATTTTGTTAATTGTTGCATTGCAAGACCTTCAATGGGTGAACGCAAAATAACATTTTCCTGGCATTTTTCGTAAAAACCTGTTGACATGGTTCTTCACTATTGTTATGCAGGAAACATATTTTTAGTATAATGTTGAAGGTGAGCAGGTATGAGAGACATGATGGTAGAGATAAGCTGGTGGTGGCAAAACTCAAAGGAGGGGTTTGTCTGCCGCTAAATTCTTGAATTAAACAGATATCAGGCCGTGGAGAATCTCTTAGAATCTCCACGGCTTTTTTGTTTTTTATCACTAAATGTTGCATGCAAAAAGGCCGTGAAATTATCACGGCCTTTTTTATTTTGAGAACAGGGGAAAATTTATTCCAAAAAGTTGAAAACGTTCCCTCTCCCTCAATCCCTCCCACCAGGGGAGGGAAGACGTATGAAATGATTGCATCATGGAAAGGGAAACACAACTTATTACAATACCGTCAAAGGAGTACTTACATATGTATTACCCGAATTTTGAAACTTTTGAAGAACTTGCAAAAAAGGGAAACCTGATCCCCATTTTCAGGGAAGTTCTTGCCGATACGGAGACTCCGGTCTCTGTCCTCATGAAACTGCGCTCAGAATCTCACTCCTTTCTTCTGGAAAGCGTGGAGGGGGGCGAAAAATGGGGGCGCTATACTTTTTTAGGATCAGATCCTCACGTAATTTTCAGGGTAAAAGGAGAGGAGGTTATTATCCGGAAAAACGGGAATGTTGAACGCCATAAGCACGGCGGAGATCCCCTGAAGTTTCTGAAAGATTTAATGGAACGGTACCGACCCGTTCCTGTGGAGGGTCTCCCGCGGTTTTACGGTGGAGCAGTGGGTTTTTTAGGTTACGATATGGTGCGATACTTTGAAAGGCTTCCCACCGGGGCCACGGATGATTTAAATACCGATGATTCCACTTTCCTCATAACCGATACTCTGATGATCTTTGATAATGTCCGGCATACCATCAAGGTCGTGGCCTGCGCATCCACCGGAGGAGAAGAAGACCTTCGTGCTATCTATGAAGAGAGGATCAAAAAAATCGATGAAATGGTCGGGATGATGAAAGCTCCCTTTGACAAGAGAGATCACCCCCAAAAAGGGGGAAACGGTGTCTCTCTTAAATCCAACATGACGCCGGAAGAGTATAAAACCATCGTAAGAAAGGCCAAGGAATACATCGTCTCGGGAGATATAATCCAGGTTGTCCTCTCGCAGCGGTTTCAAGGCAGAAACAACATGGATCCCATAGATCTCTACCGGGCTCTTCGCTATATCAATCCCTCGCCATACCTTTTTTACCTGAAGCTTGATGATCTCATCCTGATCGGGTCTTCCCCGGAAGTCATGATCCGCCTTGAAGAAGGGATCGTGGAACTCAGACCCATTGCCGGAACGAGAAGAAGGGGGAAAACCGAACAGGAAGACAGGGGCCTCGCCGACGAACTCCTGCAGGACCCAAAGGAAAGAGCGGAACATGTCATGCTCGTCGATCTGGGAAGAAACGACCTGGGCAGGATTGCACGGATCGGCAGCGTTCAGGTCAATCAACTGATGGTTGTAGAGCGGTATTCCCACGTCATGCACCTCGTCTCCAATATTCAGGCTCAACTGGCCCGGGGTAAAGATTGTTTCGATGTCCTGAAAGCCACCTTCCCGGCAGGCACACTGTCGGGAGCGCCGAAGATCAGGGCTATGGAGATTATCGATGAACTGGAGCGGACCAGAAGGGGGCCGTACGGGGGGGCCGTCGGCTACTTCAGCTACACAGGAAATATGGATCTCGGCATTACCATCAGAACCATGGTGGTCAAGGATGGGAAAATCTCCATTCAGGTGGGTGCCGGAATTGTCGCGGACTCAGATCCCGGTACGGAATATGAGGAGACCGTCAACAAGGCCGAGGGAATGATGCAGGCCATCAGGCTGGTTGCATCGGAATTTGAAATAACCAGAAAATCTTAGTGGAGAAAAAGATATGATTTTGATGATCGACAATTACGATTCCTTTACGTACAACCTTGTCCAGTATCTTGGACAGCTTGGCGAGGAAGTTGTGGTCCATCGCAATGATGGGATCACCATTGAAGAAATCGAGGAGCTGCATCCGGATGCGATTTTTCTGTCACCCGGTCCCGGCTCACCGAAAGAAGCAGGACTTACAGTGGATATAATCAAACAATTCCATCAAACAATTTCCATCATGGGAATCTGTCTGGGTCACCAGGCTATCGGCTATGCTTTTGGCGCCGATGTCGTCAGGGCTGACAGGATTATGCACGGGAAAACCTCTGGAATCATCAACGATGGACAGACAATTTTCAAGGGC
>JAFDAR010000325.1 GCA_019313735.1 Deltaproteobacteria bacterium
CATTCAATGTTGGACGTTCGATGTTCGATGTTCATCTTTTTTCCCTTCTAATCTTCTCCCCTTCTAACCCTTCAGCCTCTTTATCTCTTCTTTCAGCTCTTTCATCCGCAGCTCCCGCCCCACGAAGAGTTTATTCATGCGCTCAAGCTCTGCATTTTTCTCTTCCAATTCGGCTGTCCGCTCTGCCACGCGCTGCTCAAGTTCTTCATTGAGTTTGCCTATCTCATCCTCGGCCTGCTTGCGTTCGGTGATATCATGAAGCACCTCGACAACAGATATAATCACCCCGTTGCCGTCCCTGACCGGGGAGCAGGTGGCTATAAAACTGATTTGATTTCCATCTTCCTGAATCCTGTCCTGTTCCTGTGATCTGGTTTCACCATCCTCGAATGTTTTCAGTACAATGCACTCCGGGCATGGCTCTTTCAGCCATTTCAATGCTTCGTAGCATTTTTTGCCTGGGGTGATCCCATATTGTTCCATTGCAACCTTGTTTGCCCAGATAACATTCAGGTCATTACCAAGAACAATGACCGAATCTGAAAGGTGTCTCAAGCGGGCTTATCGCGTGTGAAATCAGCAGCACGAGAGCAAGGAATACAGCAACCGCTATACCCCTGCGCGACCACCACAAACCCGCCAGGATGACAGGTATGTAGAAAAGGTGAGTAAAGACAATTTCAGTCCTCAGAATGAAGTGAGAATAATAGATTAAAACAGCGCAGATAAACAGGAGGAAAGCAAGGACAGCAATTTTGAATGATTCTGTTCCAGCTGATATTTTCATTGTGTGACCCTCCAAAATTTGCAAAAGTTGCAAAAGGGGACAGGCTGCTTTTTTCCGTGCGTTGCCTGTGGGCAACTTTTTTCTGTGGGGCACGGAGACCCCACGCTACTGGCTTGAAACGTGAAACTCCGACGATGAAAATCCCTGCGCCTCCCAGTTTCCAGTTTCCAGTTTCGGGTTTCGGGTTTCATCCACCTGAATGAGGTGCCTTTGCTTTTGTCAAGCTCCATCGTGCCGTGGAGCTGTTCGGCGAGCATGTTGGCCAGTTGAAGACCGAAGGTCTCGGGGTTTCTGTAATCAATCCCTTCAGGAAAACCGATGCCGTCGTCTGTGACTGTCAGCGTGTATTCGTCTGCCTTCGTGTCTTGTGTGAGTTCTACGGCAATGTTTCCCTTTCTCCCTCCAGGGAAGGCGTGTTTCAGGGCGTTTGAGATAAGCTCATTTATGATAAGTCCCAGGGGTATCGCCGTTTCGATGCTGAAGGGGACATCTGTTATATATGACGAGAAATTTACGACACTTGAATTCACTCTGTGTACCTGAAATAGATAGGTTGCCATATTCGTTATATAATCACCTAAGTCAATCTTGGACAAATCTCCCGAGAGATAGAGCTTCTCATGGACAAGGGACATCGCCATGATTCGGTCCTCGCAATTTTTGATCAGTGAAAGGGCCCTTTCATCCTCTATATCTTTTGACTGGAGGGAGAGCAGGCTTGAGATTATCTGCATGTTGTTCTTGACTCTGTGATGAATCTCGGCAAGGAGGGACTCTTTCTCCTTGAGGGAGCGCTTGATTTTTTCTTCGGCGCGCTTGCGGTTGGTTTCATCTCTGATGATCCCCTGGTATCCTGTAATTTTCCCCTCGGAATCTTTGATCGCTGTGGCGGTGATAGTCGCCGGGAATACCATACCGTCCATCTTTTTGAGATTGGTTTCATGAGCTGCCACATATCCTGCTCTGTTTATTATTTTTGTAAAGGCGGTCATGTCCACCAGGTCTGCGTAGAGGTCTCCTGCGATATTTATTTTATCCAAAGCGTCTCTTTTGATACCGAAAAGCTCAAGACCGGAATCGTTCATATCAATAAATTTGCCTTCCGCACTTGTTATGTAAACAACATCTTTCGATGCTTCAAAAAACCCTCTGTACTTTTCCTCGCTCTGACGCAGGACCTCCTCCGCCCGCTCACGCTCGGCAATTGCTTCTTCAAGTTTCAGCATCTTCTCTTCCAGCTTATTGACAAGACGCTCGCTGTAAAGCTTAAGAACTTCTTTCTCCTCTTTCACGGGCGGTTTCCCGGGCATTATCCCGCCCTTTTTCACATCTCTGATAACGTCCTGTATGATCTTTATGAACTCATCCGGTTCAACGGGCTTTCGAATGAACCTGGCC
>JAFDAR010000326.1 GCA_019313735.1 Deltaproteobacteria bacterium
TGCAACAGGCTCCGCCTGACGGCAGATGGGCATCTCAGGGCATGTCTCCTCTCAGACGAACCAACGACCGATCTCAAGACACCCCTGCGTGACGGGTGCACCAATTCCGAGCTGGAGGCCCTTATAAGGGACCTTATCAGCAGGAAACCGGGCGGCCATAAGATAAACTGCCAGCAGACCCATAGAAGGAAATGTGTGACGAATATGTCTTCAATCGGCGGGTAGGCCGGCAACTAATGTATAGAAAGTATAGTGCAATCCTATGACAACTGAACCGCGTTCCCCAGCCGAATATTATATGGACAGGCGCGAAAAGAATCTGATCCAGCGCCTACTTAAGCCCATGGATGGCGAACGCCTGCTCGATGTGGGTTGCGGAGAGGGAAACTGTCTTCGTTTCTTCAGGGGAAGGGGATGCAGCGTAACAGGCACCGATCCATCGCAGCACATGCTGGATATGGCAAGAGAAACATTGGGACAGAGGGCCGATCTCTGTCCTGGTGACTATGAAGACCTTCCCTTTTCCGATAACGAGTTTGACATTGTTACCCTGATCTTCCCTGATTCTTCATGCAACCTCCAAAGGGCGATAAACGAGGCAATCAGGGTATGCAGCGGGAGGATATTCCTCGGAACCATAAACCGGTATTCCCCGGGTTCAGCATGTACAGCAAAAAAAGCCACCTTAGATTCATATGGAGATCCTCTTCGTTCAAGCATCCCCGGGTTGATTCATCTGATCAGATCAGCGCTTTCGGATACCACGATAAAATGGGGCAGTGTTATCTTCTTCCCGTCGGGGTGGTATCCGGCCGGCTCTTTTTTTGAAGAAAGAATTCCCGTCATGAGAAATCCATTCGGTTCATTTATCGGGCTTGCCTTCCCGGTCACCTACACCCACATAACCGTGCAGAATCCCCTTGGAGAAGCATCAAAGGCAAAGGCGGCAGGCGAATATCTCGAGCCCGGTGCCGCAAGAAGGAGGACCGGCAAATGAAAGAGGCAATTCTTTATGAAAAGTTGAATAATGATTATGTAAGGTGTCATGTCTGCGCTCACAGATGCAAAATGGCTCCATCAAAGACAGGCATCTGCGGGGTTCGGGAAAATCGGAGTGGAACGCTCTACTCACTGGTATATGGAACATCTATAGCGGAGAGCATAGACCCTATCGAGAAGAAGCCCCTCTTCCATGTATATCCGGGTTCTAAATCCTATTCCATAGCCACCGTTGGGTGCAATTTCACGTGATGACATATCACAGGTATCGCTCAGGAATGGAAAGATCAGAGGGCGCAGTTCCATGCCGGAGGAGATTGTAGAAAGGGCTCTGAGCTCAGGATCAAAGACTATCGCCTACACATACACCGAACCCACGATATTCCTTGAATACGCGCTGGACACAGGAAAGATGGCTCATAAAGAAGGCATCAAGAATATCTTTGTTACTAACGGCTTCATGACAGGGGAGGCTCTTGAAGAAATCGCCCCCTGGCTTGACGCGGCGAATGTCGATCTTAAATCATTCCGCGACGGATTCTATAAGAAACACTGCGGAGGGAAACTCCAGCCGGTTCTGGACAGCCTGAGAAGAATGAAGGATCTCGGCATCTGGACAGCCTGAGGAGAATGAAGGATCTCGGCATCTGGGTAGAGGTAACAACTCTCATCATACCAAACCTGAATGACAGCAGAGAAGAGCTGAGAGACATCGCCCGGTATGTCTATTCACTCGGGCCTGAAACTCCCTGGCATATCAGCCGGTTCTACCCGCAATACAAGATGGGAAACCTCCCCCCTACCCCGCTGGCAACGATACACATGGCATCAGAGATAGGAAAAGAGGCCGGTAAAGATAGGAAAAGAGGCCGGTCTCAAATATGTCTATGCCGGCAATGTCCCGGGTGACGATGGAGAAAACACCTATTGTTCAAATTGTGGGAGGTTATTGATAAAAAGATACGGATTTAAGGTTGAAAAGATAGATCTAAGAGAATCAAAATGCCCCGCGTGCAAAACCCCGCTGGACGGCATCTATGAAAACTACATGGACAACATCTAAGACGGCTTCGTAAAAAGTCCAACTTCTGCGTTCCGCTGCATCCTTCGTCACTGCGGC
>JAFDAR010000327.1 GCA_019313735.1 Deltaproteobacteria bacterium
TGCAGGATGATATCCATCAGGACCAGATCGGGGTGCAACTCTTCCGATTTCTTGACTGCCTCTTCTCCCGAAGAGACAATGGCCGGCACATCGTATCCCATGGTCTCCAGCTTGCGCCTCATTTCCAGAGCGATGATCCGTTCATCCTCAACGATCAGTATTCTTGCTTTTTCATTCATTCTCTCACTACCTTGGCGTAATATTCCTTTTTTTGCGGGGACAAAGCCCTCGCGCTACAATTCTATATCTTCTTCTCGTATTCCTGCTCCCCGGGCATGTCTGTTTGCCCGATGCATTACGAATAAAAAAACACCTTAAGGCATATTTGCCAAAAGGCGTTATGGATATTCGGTAACCTGGCGATCATTACTCTCCGGCTTTAGATCCATGGCTTTGCGGCATCACCTTTCGGCGGCTATACCTTTTTCAATATTTATAAATTCTTTTATATCTCGGTCGGCAGCTAACACAGATATGCTTGATTGTCAAGAATGCATTGAATCCATTGCTGCCTTCTTACCGAAGATGAAATAGGGAGTAGAATCCAAACTACCTGCCATATAAAATCTGTCGAGGGTTATCGCTCGTAATCTACTATACACAGGCCAATTTAAGATTTGTTTGTTACAGGAAGAACTCCATCCCATTGACTTCAAATTCGGTGTGGGGCGCTAACCCTGCAAAGGTTAAAGAAGGTTAAAGACAGGTTAAAGAAATATATTAGCTAAAAATCGAAATTTGCTAATAATTTGGCGGAAGTGCATGGGAATCGAACCCACCTGGGACGGTTCTAGCGCCCCACACCGGATTTGAAGTCCGGGAGGCCCACCAGTGACCTTGGCACTTCCGCGCGAACTGAGCGAATAAAAAATAAACACTTTCCTTAACAGTCGGAGATTCCCCGCAACAAGTTGCGGGGAGCTTCAATTTGAAGTCTGTTTTTATCTCTCTCCATACTGATTGTCAATCGTTGAGATATTCCGGCTCTTTCGTGAAATCCTGAGAGTTGTCGAGAAGCTGCACCATTACCTCGCTGCCCGCTTTAACAAAATCCACATCCTCGGGAATGACAATTATCCCGTTTGCCAGGACCATGGACTTCAGTATGCCGGAGCCCTGTTCTCCGGTGGCCTCCGCGACAAAGCCGCCTTCCTGCCTTTTTACACGGCCCCTGATAAAGTACCGAAGGCCCTTTTTCTTTTTTATGTTTTCTGTAAGCTTTGCCCTTATGGTTCTGCGAAAGATATTTTCATGTCCGGTCATTTTCAGTATCGTGGGTCTTACGTACTGTTCAAAGGTGATCATGGACGACACCGGGTTGCCGGGAAGCCCAAAGACCGGCCTGCCCCCTCTGGCGCCGAAGGTCATGGGTTTGCCGGGCCGCTCCGCCACCTGCCAGAAATCAATGTTGATGCCGATATCCTTCATTACATCTTTTACGAAATCGTAGTCTCCAACCGACACCCCGGCCGAAGATACAATAACATCCGCCCGCAGAGCATCCCTGAATTTCTCAGCCAGATCGTCCATGTTATCTTTCGCGATACCAAGCTGAAGCGGTATGCCCCCGCACTCCATCACCTGCGCCGCGAGGGAATAGCTGTTGCTGCTTACGATCTTTCCGGGTGATGCCGCGCCGTCTATATCGACGAGTTCGTCTCCCGTGGCTATAAGTGCCACCAGGGGTTTCTGATATACCTTCACAAAAGAGCGTCCAAGGGCGGACAGCATTCCCGTCTCCGCGGGTCTCAGCAAAGTCCCCGCTCGTATAACCAGATCCCCTTCCCTTACATCTTCTCCGGCATATCTGATATTCTGACCTTCTGCGGCCTCCGCGTATATCCGCACACCGGCATCGTCAGACTTTGTTTCTTCCACCATAATGACGGCGTCGGCTCCCTCCGGCACAAAAGCGCCTGTCATGATCCTTGCCGCCTCTCCGGACATTCAGAATAACAGGGCTTTCCGCGCCGGCGCCGGCTGTATCTTCCGACTTGAGCGCGTAGCCGTCCATCGCGGAGTTGTCTCTCGGAGGTATGTCACGGGGAGCATGGATATCCTCTCCTATAACCCTTCCCAGGACGCTTAGTATATCTGCTTTTTCAAGGCCGAGCGGGGATATGGAACCGAGAATGTGATTCAACGCCTCTTTGACGGTTATCATGATGGGGATCCTTTCACTCCGGGAGAACAAACGTTGTGCCCGGATTTGTGTATGAAGGGCTTTTACTATATTAAACCCTTATTCTTGTCAATATTTCTGAATCATTCCGTCTTGAATAAATATGAGCTATGTTATAGGTAGTTCTCTTATTTATGGACAGACAGGCGCCGGATACTTTGAGACAACGGAGGAAAAACCTTATGGGTTTTATAGAGACACAGAAAAAAATCAGAAGGCTACTGGATGACAGGAATGCCATCCTGCTTGCCCACTATTATCAGCGCGATGAGATCCAGGATATCGCGGACATATTGGGTGATTCGCTGGCCCTCAGCATTGAGGCTGCTGAAACGACGGCGGATGTTATTGTCTTTGCGGGCGTGCAATTCATGGCGGAGAGCGCTTCCATACTGTCGCCGGACAAGACGGTGCTTCTCCCCCGCCTCGATGCCGGATGCCCCCTCGCGGACAAGATTACCGTCGAAGAACTGAAAAAGGCAAGGACGGAGAATCCGGGTGCGAAGGTGGTTACATACGTCAATTCATCGGCCGAAACCAAGGCCCACAGCGACATATGCTGCACCTCCGCCAATGCCGTACGCGTAGTCAACAGTCTTGACGCGGACACCGTCCTGATGGTCCCGGATGGAAATCTTGCGCGCTATACCTCGCAGTTTACCGAAAAGAAGGTAATCCCGTGGAAGGGATTCTGTTACGTGCATGACAACCTGTCGCCGAACGAGATACAAAAGGTGAAAGATGAAAATCCCGGAGCCCTGTTTGCCGCCCATCCTGAATGCCGCGCCGAGGTTCTCGCAATGGCGGATTTTGTCGGAAGCACGGGTGGAATATTGAAGTTCGCGAGGGGAGCGGACGCGGAAAA
>JAFDAR010000045.1 GCA_019313735.1 Deltaproteobacteria bacterium
TCGGCGAGACTTATCTCTCCCGGCCTCGGTACGCGTCCCCCTCCCACCAGGCCCGCGTCGGATATGGAGTGGTGTGGCGCGCGAAATGGTCTCACGGCCAGGAGAGAGTCTTTTTTGCCGAGCAGTCCGGCCACGGAATGGATCTTTGTTGTTTCGATGGCCTCTTCAAGCGAAAGATCAGGCAGAATCGTCAGGAGGCGCCGGGCCAGCATGGTCTTGCCTGAGCCGGGCGGACCGATCATGATGATGTTGTGTCCGCCGCTGGCCGCCACCTCCATTGCCCTCTTCGCCTGATTCTGGCCATTGACCTCGCTGAAATCGAATGGATAATGGAGACTCCGGGAAAACAGATCAGATATGTCCGTCTCCACGGGGGGAAACTCTTTTGTCCCGTTAAGAAATTCAACCACATCGTGCAGATAATCAACAGCTATCGCATCTATCTTTCCAACCATTGCGGCTTCCCCGGCATTTTCCCTTGGAAGCACGATACCCTTCAACCCCATCTTCGCCGCCTGGATTCCGGCCGGCAGGGCGCCGTGGATGCCTTTAATTCTTCCGTCCAGCGACAATTCTCCTGTGAACATGTATTCGGAGAGCCGTTCCTTTTCAATTACCCCCTGTGCCGACAGGATTCCCACGGCTATCGGAAGGTCAAAACCGGTCCCCTCTTTCTTGATGTCCGCCGGAGCGAGATTTATGGTCACTCTGTTTTTGGGGAACTTGTAGCCGGAGTTTTTTATGGCGGATTTTATCCTGTCCTTGCTCTCCCTCACAGACGCGTCGGGAAGGCCGACTGTGGAGAACTGCGGGAGGCCCCTGGAGACGTCCACTTCCACATCAACCGGGTAGGAATCTATGCCGATTATGGCGCTGCTCGTTATCTTGACAATCAATTCAGACGCCTCTCAGGAATTTTCTCCATACCTTACATAACTTCCGGGGAAGGATTGGAGACCTTTGCATAACGTCCCCTTTTGCCCAATTTCTGCGTCAGTCTCAAATTTTAATCCTCGAACAAAATTTAACATTCTGCAAAGGTCTCGATTGTTCTTTTCCTCAGCCCAGAGTAAGCTTAAAGGGAAAATCACTTACAGTTTTTCATGCTATTGGATGCAGAGGATTATGGCAAGGATTTTTATTGAGAAATAGCGTCTTGACTTTTGCCGGGCGAGTTGGCATAATTGAAACAAGAGATTACATCATCTTGAAAATAAATTTAAATCTGGATCTAAAATTGGAAAGATTTGGCGAGCTTGAACAAAAAATAAGGGGAATTGTAGAAGAGTATTCCACGTTAAAAGACCGAAACCGCGAGCTGGAAAAATTGTTGGAAGGGAAAAGCGCGGAACTGGAAGATACAAACAACAGGATAAGGGCTTTCAACAATGAAAAGGATGTTTTACGTACCAGGGTGGATAGCCTCCTTGATATGCTGCGTGATGTAGAAGTGTCGTAGGGCTTAAACACAGGGGAATCGCATTTGAAACGGCGTTTCGATATAAGAGTAATGGGACTGGAATTTTCAGTCCTGAGTGACAAAGGGGATGAATATGTAAACAATATTGTCCGGTATATAAATGAGAGGGCTAAGGAAATAGGAGATGCCTCAGAGAATGTAACAACTTCAGATATTGCTGTATTGGTTGCTTTGAATATTGCCGAGGAATTGTTTAGAGTAAAAGAAGAAAAAGAGGATCTGCATGGCAGATTTGAAAACGGAGTTGAAAAATTAATCAGTTATATAGATAAAAAAAGCAAGTCAATCCCCTGCGATGTGCGTGATGATCTTTAGTTTTTTGAACCAACACCTTATAACTGGGCGCTCTTCCTTGTTAGTGGTGTGCATGTCTGCTGATTCCCGCAAGGGAAGAGGTGGAAAGCCTGAAGCAGCAACAGGGCGCCAATTCTTTTGTAAGGTTCAAAAAAATGGTTGTTACGGCATAGGCGGGGGAGAAATATGGCAGAAGTAGTTTCATTTGAGACCTTTGAAAGATGTTCAATTTTGTTCAAATTCAAGGAAGGCGATAATTTTAACCACAGGAATATACTGGATATTTCGAGGATTAAAATTTGAGACTGACGCAGAAATTGGGCAAAAGGGGACGTTATGCAAAGGTCTCCATTTCTCTCAAGGTCCTGGGCGAGGTATGTCGAGCCCTGCCTCCATGCGATTGCGCTTCAGGCGCGACATGTCGTTTTCCTGTCCCCTCCCGTTTCTACAAATCCTAAGTTCCCGGTTCTTACGGAATAATTACGGGGGGAGGTAAATAAATTTGTCAAATATCAGTTTTATAATACTTATAGTGTTGGGATCTGTCGCGGCGGGCGTGGCGCTGGGGTATCTTGCCAGAAAAAGCATTTCCAGCAGGATGCTGGATTCGTCCGAGAACCTGTCGTTGAGGATTACAAGTGAGGCCAAGAAGGAAGCGGAGAATATAAAAAAAGAGGCTATTCTCCAAGCCAAAGATAATCTCCTCAGGTCCAAAAATGAATTCGAAAAAGAAACAAGAAACAGAAGGACGGAGCTTGAGAAGATAGAAAACAGGCTTCACCAGAAGGAAGAAAATCTGGACAAAAAGGTGGACCTTTTCGCCCAAAGAGAGGCCAGTATAGAAAAAAAGGAGAGTGCTGTCCTTAGTAAAGAGACGCTTTTGGATGAAAAGCATGGCAATCTGGATAAGATTATTAAAGAACAAAGAGAAAGACTGGAGCAAATTGCCGGTATTTCCTCAAAGGATGCAAGGGAATATCTGGTCCAGTTGATGACGGATGACGCGCGGCACGAAGCGAGCGGTGTAATAAGAAGAATAGAGGAAGAAACAAAACGGGAATCCGAGAAAAGGTCCAGTGAGATATTGGCTTATGCGGTCCAGAGGTATGCATCCGATTTTGTGGTCGAGAAGACCGTATCGGTTGTAACCCTGCCCTCGGATGAAATGAAGGGGAGAATAATCGGCAGGGAAGGGAGAAACATAAGGGCTATCGAGGCCGCTACCGGTACAGACCTGATTATAGACGATACGCCTGAGGCCGTAGTTGTCTCGAGTTTCGATCCAATACGGCGGGAAGTGGCAAAAAGATCCCTGGAGAATCTGATAAGTGACGGGAGGATCCATCCGGGGAGGATAGAGGAGATAGTCAAGAAGGTAAGGGCCGAGATTGATAAGGTAATTCGTGAAACAGGCGAAAGGGTGTCATTCGATGCGGGTATTCACGATGTCCATCCTGAGCTGTTGATTCTCCTCGGAAGGTTGAGATTCCGGACAAGCTTTTCCCAGAACGTTCTGGAACATTCCATCGAAGTCTCGCATCTTGCGGGCATGATGGCTGCTGAGCTCAAGGTAAATGTAAAAGACGCAAAAAGGGCGGGGTTGCTGCACGATATAGGGAAGGCCATTGATCATGAAGTCGAGGGTTCTCATGCCTCTATTGGAGCGGAATACGCCAGAAAGTTCGGGGAATCAGAGAGGATTGTTCAGGCCATAGCGCATCATCATGACGACGGGCGCAACAACACTGTCCTGGATGTTCTTATACAGGCGGCAGACACGCTTTCCGCCGCGAGGCCGGGTGCCCGCAGGGAAATGCTGGAGACTTACGTGAAACGGCTGACCGAACTGGAGGGGATAGCGACCTCTTTCAACGGCGTAGACAAGTGTTACGCCATACAGGCCGGGAGAGAGATACGTATCCTTGTGGAAAATGAAAAAGTGTCTGACAATGATGCTGTGATGCTCTGCAGGGATATCGCGAAAAAGATCGAATCAGAGCTTACCTACCCGGGGCAGATAAAGGTTACAGTCATAAGAGAAACACGCGTATCCGATTTCGCAAAATAGAGGGAAGACCTGAAAAATGAAGGTGCTCTTCATAGGGGATATAGTAGGAAAACCGGGGAGAAAAGCGGTAAGCGCTCTCCTTCCCGGTATAGTGGGGCAATATGGAGTGGATATTGTCATCGCGAATTGTGAGAATGCGGCCGGCGGGTTTGGTGTAACCAGAAAGGTAGTGGATGAACTCTACCACAACGAAATAGACATCCTGACTTCCGGAAATCATATATGGGATAAAAAAGAGATCAGTAATTTTATTGACGACTACGAGACCCTTTTAAGGCCGGCCAATTATCCGGAAGGAACCGTCGGCAAGGGAAGTGTGACAATAAAGACCAGATTGGGTCTATCTCTGGGCGTGTTGAATCTTGAGGGAAGAATCTTTATGAAACCCCTCGATTCTCCTTTTCGTGTTGCCGAGAGAGAGATAGAAAAACTGAAGCGTGAAACGGATATAATAATTGTTGACATGCATGCCGAGGCGACATCTGAAAAGGAGGCGCTGGGCTGGTTTCTGGATGGAAAGGTCAGCGCTGTCGTAGGCACGCATACACATGTGCAGACGGCGGATGAGAGGGTGCTGCCCGGTGGAACCGCATATATAACGGATGCCGGTATGACGGGCCCCTTTGATTCTGTTCTGGGTATGAAGAAAGAGGTGTCTCTTGAAAGATTTCTGACCCTCCTGCCCAACAGGTTCGATGTCGCGAAGGGGGATATCCGGCTCCAGGGAGTTCTGATAGACATTGACAATAAAACAGGCAGGGGTCTTTCTATTGAGAGATTGAGCATTTGCACGGAAGGTTGATAATTATGGGCGGGAAAAGCGCGTATGACATACTTTGTGAGAGAGGTTTTATAGAGCAGGTAACAGATGAGGAGTCGATAAGGAATCTTCTGGAAAGAGAAAATATCACCTGTTATATCGGTTTTGATCCCACGGCGGCAAGTCTTCACATAGGGAGTCTTGTCCCGATAATGTCGCTCATGCATATGCAGCACTGCGGGCATAGACCCATCGCTCTTGTCGGCGGAGGTACCGCTCTTATCGGTGACCCCAGCGGTAAGACCGAGATGCGTCGCATACTGACACGGGATAAAATAGATGCCAATGCGGAGGCTATCAAAAAACAGCTGTCCCGATACCTGGATTTCGGGGAAGGCAAGGCGCTCCTTTTGAACAACGCGGACTGGCTGGCGGAGCTCAACTATGTGGAGTTCCTGAGAGACATAGGGCGGTGTTTCAGCGTCAACCGGATGCTCGCCGCGGAGAGCTACCGGATGCGTCTGGAAAAGGGACTCAATTTTATCGAATTCAATTATATGCTTCTGCAATCCTATGACTTTTATTATCTCTGCAGGAATTATGGGTGCATTCTCCAGATGGGCGGTAATGATCAGTGGGGCAATATTGTAGCGGGAATAGACCTTACAAGGAGGCTCGAAGAGAAAAAGATCTATGGGATAACCTTCCCCCTTCTGACCACATCCCATGGACACAAGATGGGCAAAACGGAGAAAGGGACGGTATGGCTGGACGCGAGTCTCACGACCCCCTATGACTACTTTCAGTACTGGATAAATACGGAAGACGCGGACGTGAAAAGATTCCTTGCCCTCTTCACCCTTCTGCCCATAGGAGAGATCAGGGAGTCGGAAAAACTGGTTGATTCCGAACTGAATATGGCAAAGGCCGTTCTGGCTTTTGAGGCGACAAAGATTACACATGGACAGAACGCGGCGGTTGCCGCATGGGGGGCGGCAGTGAATAACTTCGGGCTGAGGCCCGTGAGCCCCGGCCTGTTCCCGTCAAGCTCTATCCCCAGGGCCGGTGACGATGCCGATGCGTCGGCGATTCCCACGGTGGAAAAGACCAGGGAAGAATTTGAGACTGGTATTCCCGCCTTTGAGCTTTTTCATGATGTTGATTTGTGTGCAACCAGAAGTGAAGCGAGGCGATTAATTCGACAGGGGGGAGCCTACATTAACGGTCGGCAGATTGCTGCCTTTGATGAGAAAGTCGGGATCGACGATATCGTAGACGGCATCGTCCGCGCGAGAAAGGGGAAAAAGCAGCACGTCGACATTCGGGTGTTAGAGGGGAGAAGCGTTCCCGCCTGACGAATCCCCAGCGGGACCGTCAGCTCTTACGGGTTTCTTTTGTCTGCCCGATCGGTACCGAGTCCCTCCGCCAGGGACTTGTTGATAAGCGCCTTGTTGTATGCCGAGAAGATGTCCCTTCGTGAGAGGATACCTACTATCTTACGCGGGTTGTTCTCGTCAACCACCGGAAGCTGTTCTATATTCTTCAGGCCTATCTTTTTCAGCGCCTCATCCAGGTTTTGATTTCTTGTTATTGTTATTATATTGGGGATGGAGATATCCTTCACCACGATGAGGTCTTCCAGACCTTCCTCGAAAACCACCTCCTTGAAATCCTGAAATGTCACTATTCCGCTTAGCAGACCATCGTTGTCAACCACTGGAAAACTCGAGTACTTGCTTGCAAAGGTATGCTTGAGCAGTTTATTGAGGTGCATATTTTCAGATACCGTTGACACATCCCTTGTCATGGCGTCCTTGACCAGAAGGGATTTCATGATATTGACTTCCTTTCCCGCCCTGATATCTGCCCCTCTCCTTATCAATTTTAAGGTATAGATGGATTCTCGTTTAATCTGTGATGCTACGACAGAGCTCAGAATGCAGGAAAGCATGAGGGGGAGTATGATCTTGTAATCACCTGTCATTTCAAACAGTATGAGTATCGCTGTAATCGGGCCGTGAGTGGCGCCGGCTACAAGCGCTCCCATGCCGACCAGACTGTAGGCTCCGTATGTGGCTGTAAGCGTGGGAAATAGGTGGTGAACCAGACTTCCGAAGGCCCCGCCCAGCATGGCGCCGATAAAGAGTGACGGGGCGAAGATGCCACCTGATCCGCCAGAACCTATGGTAAAAGAGGTCGCGAGTATCTTGGCAAAGATGAGAGCAACCAGCGTATACCAGACGAGATTTTCCCGGAGCGCGAGGCCGATGGCGTCATATCCAACGCCGTAAACATGTGGAAAAGATATTCCAATGATCCCTATCAGCAGGCCACCCACCGCCGCCTTCGTGTAATCGGGGATCTTTATGAGGGCAAATAAATCTTCGATCTTGTAGAGCGTTGAAGTGAAAATCACGCCAACTACGCCGGCAAGGATACCCAGTATTACATAGAAAGGCATTTCCAGTGTGCTGACCAGCGTGTAATGCGGAACAACAAAGGCGGGAAAATCTCCCAGGTATGCCCGGGAGATAACGGTTGCCATGACGGAAGAGACCACGATGGGGCTGAATGTGGCGATGCCGAATTCACCCAGGATAATCTCCATGGCAAACATGACGCCGGCTAAGGGGGCGTTGAATGTCGCCGCTATTCCCGCGGCTGCGCCACATCCCACCAGCGTCCTCATTCGGTCGGCGGAGACCTTCAGTATCTGCCCGAATGACGATCCTATGGCTGAGCCTATCTGTACAATAGGCCCCTCCCTGCCCGCCGAACCGCCTGTCCCGATGCATATGGCAGAGGCGAGCGATTTTATCAGCACAACACGTTTTCTTATAATTCCTCCCTTGAGAGCGACCGCCTCCCTCCCTTGCAAAGAAATAGATGATAAGGCCGACCACCGCACCCCCTATAATGGGGGGAATAATCCTGGCGTACCAAGGCAGAACCATCAAATTAGACAGAAGATTTCCCCCGCCGTTCCCGAAAGATGCTTTTTGAAAGAACCATATCATCCACCTGAACAGAACCGCCCCATATCCTCCA
>JAFDAR010000328.1 GCA_019313735.1 Deltaproteobacteria bacterium
TCTTCCGTAAGTTTAGCTGCTTTTTCCTTGACATCTTCTATCCCGCCGACCATGTAAAATGCCTGCTCGGGGAGGTCATCGTGAATCCCGTCCAAGATCTCCCTGAATGCCTTGACCGTATCCTGCACCGTTACGAACTTGCCCTCCGTCCCGGTGAACTGGGCGGCCACGAAGAAGGGCTGCGAGAGGAATCTCTGGATCTTTCTCGCCCTGCTGACCGTCAACCTGTCTTCCTCGGAAAGCTCATCCATTCCAAGAATAGCAATGATATCCTGAAGATTTTTGTATTTCTGAAGTATGATCTGAACATCTCTCGCCGTCTGATAGTGCTCTTCACCCAGGACATTGGGGTCGAGAATTCGGGATGTTGAATCAAGTGGATCGACCGCGGGATAGATTCCCAGCTCCGCGATAGGCCTTGAGAGGACGACCGTTCCGTCAAGATGGGCGAATGTGGTGGCTGGCGCGGGGTCAGTCAGGTCATCCGCGGGGACATACACGCACTGCACCGCCGTGATGGAGCCTTTGTTTGTCGACGTGATCCGCTCCTGGAGTTCTCCAAGGTCTGTAGCCAGCGTCGGCTGATATCCGACCGCGGAAGGCATCCTTCCCAGGAGAGCCGACACCTCGGAACCCGCCTGCGTAAATCTGAATATATTATCAATAAAGAGGAGCACATCCTGTCCCTCTTCATCTCTGAAGTACTCCGCCGCCGTGAGCGCCGTGAGCGCCACTCTGGCCCTCGCTCCCGGAGGTTCCGTCATCTGGCCATAGACAAGGGCCGCTTTATCGATAACTCCTGATTCTTTCATCTCCAGATACAGGTCATTCCCCTCACGTGTCCTCTCGCCGACACCTCCGAATACCGAAATGCCTCCATGATGCATCGCGATGTTATGAATCATCTCCATCATAACAACCGTCTTTCCGACACCCGCGCCCCCGAACATCCCCATCTTTCCGCCACGGGGAAAGGGAACGAGGAGGTCTATAACCTTTACGCCGGTTTCAAGGACATGCACCGATGTATCCTGCTCCAGAAATGAGGGGGCATCACGGTGAATGGGCATGGTCTTCTCGGAGCTTATCGGCCCCAGACCGTCAACCGGTTTCCCGATAACATTGAGTATCCTTCCAAGACAGGCCTCTCCGACAGGCACTGTAATGGGAGCTCCGGTATTTTTGACTTCCATCCCCCTTACAAGACCATCTTATCCTCTTCATCGTTGATGGCCGGATTCGTAATCGCGAGGGCATTCATAATACTGGGGAGATTTCCCTCTTCAAACTCAACATCGATTACGGGACCAATTACCTGCACAATCTTTCCTGTATTCATTCCCATCTCCTTAAATAATATCTATCCTTTTATGGTGAGCGGCTACTTCCCCGCTGACAGAGCCTCCGTACCGCCTACAATATCCATAAGCTCAGCGGTAATGGCCGCCTGCCGCGCCCTGTTAAACTGCTGGGTAAGGTTCTGCATCATATCTTCACAACTGGTCGTCGCGTTATCCATAGCAACCATCCTGGCACCATGTTCACCGGCCGATGTCTCCAGCAGTCCCCTGTAGATAAGCACCCTCAAATAGAGGGGGATCATATGGGCCAGAAGCTCTTCCTCGGAAGGCTCGTAGATGTAATCAACTGTAGATTCAGATTCTCCTTTATCTGAGCCAACGGAGGATGCGGGTAATAATCTGATCATTCTCGGCTTCTGCGAAGCAACGTTTCGGAATTCATTGTAACAGAGATACAGCTCGTCATATTCTTCAGCGACAAATGGCGGCACCGCCTCAGCCGCGATGCCTGCAGCCATGCTTATATCAAATTTTCCCAGTTTATCTATCCGTTTTTTCTTTTGCGAATTTCTCGACTTCCTTTATCATATTCGCATTAAACCCGCCGCAGAGACCCCTGTCTGACGTCATCATGATTATCCTGATCCTTCGGGATTCACGCACGGCAAGCAGGGGATTCGTAGTCGATGCCACTCTCCCGGCCAGACTGTCAAATACACCCATAACCTTATCCGCGTAAGGCCTGAAATTCTCCATCTTCGTCTGTGCCGCCTTCAGCTTCGATGCCGCCACCATGTTCATAGCCCTGGTAATCTGCCTGGTCTTGTCTACGGCTACAGATTGTCTCTTAATGTCTTTTAACGATGCGCCCATTGACAACCACTCCCCTGTACCATCTCCGGATTATACAATATTAGTCAGATGTCTGTTTCTCTACTCAGAGGCAAATACCGAATCAAACTCCGTCAGCATGCCCTTTATCCTATTGT
>JAFDAR010000046.1 GCA_019313735.1 Deltaproteobacteria bacterium
GAATCGGTGTGCCTGAAGATGTCATAGCCGCCACCATGGTGGCCCTCGGCACTTCACTGCCGGAACTTATGACCGCCTTCGCATCCATTCGGAAGGGTCACCCGGATATCATCGTCGGAAATATCGTGGGAGCCGATGTGCTCAACTGCCTCTTTGTCATAGGGGCCGCGGCGGCAGTCAGACCACTTTCCATACCACCAAATTTTTTCATCTTTCACTTCCCCGCCATGCTCATTATCCTCTATTCATTTCGGACATTCATCTTTATGAACAGGGACGGAGGGTTCAGGAAGTGGCAGGGGGTGTGGTTGTTGGGTGTTTACCTGATCTACGTGATACTTCAGTATACCATCAATATCGGCATCTCCGGATAGCTTCCGGCTCAGATCACAATCATCTCCTCATATCTCTCGCGAAGTTCATTATCCAGACCTTCACGATCCATTTTTACCGCGAGAGGAAGATAATCCATAATATCCTGAGCGGTCATGCCATCTTCGCCTTCATATTCCGCGGCGAGGTCGCCGGAAAACCCATGCATGAACACACCCTTTCTCACCGCGTCCCCGACAGGCAGTCCCAGTCCGAACATGGCGGCAATTGTGCCGGTGAGCACATCACCTGATCCGGCCGTTGCCATCCCCGGATTTCCGCTGAGATTTAGAAAAATCCTTCCATCGGGATATCCTGTAAGCGAGTGAGCGCCCTTCATTACAATAATCGCGTTCAGGTCACGAGCGGCGTTCTGCAGTATGCCGATTCTGTCCGCCTGTATCTCTTCCACATCAATGCCCGTGATTCTGGACATCTCGCCCAGGTGCGGCGTCAGGATGGCAGGCACCGTTCTTTCTCTGAGAATCTGAAGATCCGCGCACATAGCGGTAATCCCATCCCCGTCTATCAGCAGGGGCTTTGTGATATCGCGGGCGAGTTCCCTCACGAGTTCCTGCGTCTCTTCATCAAGCGACAGACCCGGGCCCAGCACAACCATATCCATCTTCTCCGAAAGTTTCAGCAGGGCATCTTTATTTCTGGAAGCGATTCCTGAGGGATAAAGACAATCTCACTTCCCTTATCGGCTATGAAGGACGTGATAGATCGTGGGGATGCCAGTCGCGCGTATCCGCCTCCAGCCTTCATGAATGAAAAGGCCGAGAAATAAGGGGCTCCGAGATAACCGGCGGCGCCTGCTATAAAGAGCGCATTGCCTAAATCTCCCTTATGGGCGTCAGCATTTATTTCGACCTTTATAGAATCATCGTTGTAGTGCGAAGGTGGAAAGGATATGTGTGTTACATACAGTTTCCCGCACAGAGCATATCCCGGAAAGAGCATATTCCCCACCTTGGGCAGTCCGAATGTAACGGTATAATCCGCCTTCACCGCCGCGCCCATGACCATTCCCGTGTCGCCATTGACACCCGATGGTACGCTGAAAACCGGTTTTCCGCTGTCATTTATCATTTCTATAACATCCCGGTAGACCCCCTCGACGTCGCGCGCGAGGCCTGTCCCGAAGATCGCGTCTACGATTCCGTCGGAATCGAGCACATATGCCCTCACGGAGTCCGCATCGACAATCTCTCTGATTTCTATGGGAAGCTTTTTGATAATATCAAAATTCATCCTCGCTGATCCCGCAAGCCTACCCGGATTACCAACAATAAGAACCTTTACATCTCCGCCGTTTGAGTGCAGTTTTCTCGCGACAACACACCCGTCGCCTCCATTGTTTCCGACACCGCAGAATACAGCAAACTTCCTGCCCTTTATGCCAAACTCACTCTGAACAACATTGCATGTGGCAAGACCCGCGTTTTCCATCAACAGCTTGTCTTCTATTCCAAATCTCTCGACGGCTGTCCTGTCCAGGTCTCTCATCTGTGCTACGCTGCTTATCTTCATTGTCCATTCCTCTAAAATAGGGACAGCCCTTTTATTCTCATTTTTTGCGATGATTCGTGCGACACGTGTCCGGCAGTGATAATACAATTGCAACAATCAATCTGTCAATAATAAAGGGCGCTGTCCCTATTTTTTCAAGGCATCTAATCTCCCCAGCGTCTCTTCCGCCTCCGCAATAGTCCGGTCGATCAGTTCCTTTACCGTGGGGACATCCTTGATCCCGCCGCAGCACTGCCCGGCAAAGAGGATGCCACCCTCGACATCGCCCTCGTTGAGCGCCTTCATGTGCTTCATGTTCCCCACGGCCTGACGGGCCAGGACCATGAGCGGGTGTCCTTCCTCGGCCCGGACCATCTCGATGGATAGTCCCGCGAATTTCAGGAAGGACAGTTTGAACAGCTTCTTGACCAGGAGCGCCCCTTTGATCGACTCAACAATCGGGAATCCCCGTTTCGTCATCGCCTCGGCCTCCTTTGTTTTCAGCACCCGGCCGTCCATCCCGTCAAAGACGTTGTCGTAGAGGGTGTCCTGTTCCGTGGCCTCCAGGCACAACTGTTTGAAGTTGTCGTGGACCATGCTTTCTTTGGTTACCATGAACCGGCTTCCCATCGATATGCCGTCTGCCCCCAAGGCAAGCGCCGCCGCCATGCCCTGACCATTGCAAATCCCCCCCGCCGCAATCAGGGGGACATCCACCATGCTCGCCACCAGGGGTATCAGGACCATCAACGTGGCTGCCGCGCCGTGGGCCGCAGCTTCGTGTCCCGTTATGATCAGGGCATCACACCCCAGCTGGACAGCGCGTGTCGCGTGCCTCGCAATGGCGATAGTACCGACGACCTTGCCGCCGTAGGCGTGGACATCATCGACGAACCAGGGTTTCCCCAGGGAATAGT
The DNA here is from genome assembly GCA_019313735.1 of Deltaproteobacteria bacterium. GTDB lineage: Bacteria > Desulfobacterota > Syntrophia > Syntrophales > UBA2210 > UBA2210. The sequence goes on from JAFDAR010000046.1 coordinate 2,802, forward strand.
TGATAAAGGGGACTTTCTCTTCGATGGCGATCTCGATATTCTCCTTGGCACCGGGCCCTATCAGGATCTGGTTGATCCCGAAAGGTTTGTCCGTCATATCTCTGATCTGTTTGATATTCTCGCGGGTCTCTTCCGGTGTGCATCGCGCCGTGGCCAAGATCCCCACCCCTCCGGCGTTGCAGACCGCGGAAATCAGTTTTGGTTCCGTAATCCAGTTCATCCCCGCAAGCATGATCGGGTGTTGTACCCCGAACATCTCCGTCATTCGTGTCTTGAACATGCATCCCTCCTTATTATATACATGATAGTCTGACTTCACCTGCCCCGCCGAAAGGAATATCTCCCTCGGGAGAGTCTGCTAAATTCTACAGTTCCCAAGCGGCCCGCGCCCCCTCTTCGGTGGCCTCGATAATCCTCCGGGCGCTGGAGGCGTCACCAACCACCGTACAGGGGATCCCCTCCTCCGTGAGAACCTCCGTGAGGCCGTCCCTCGGTTTGAGCCCCACGGCAACAACCACCTGGTCGATGGGGGATACCGTTGATGCCTCTCCCGCCGTTTCGATCTCCGCACTCCCGTCGCCGATGGATGTAACCGTCGTACTGAAGAGCAGGAGGGCGTTCTTGTCACGCAGACGTTTGTGCAGCATATACCCGTGTGAGGTGATCTTCTGTACCGGCGAGCGTTTGAGCATTTCAACCAGGGTCACCTTGCTTCCCTGCTCGCTCAGGTAGTCCGCCGTCTCCATCCCGATCAGGCCTCCACCAATGACCAGAACATTCTCCCCCGGCTTAACGGCACCGCTCAGAACCTGCCATGCGTCACAGACCTGAGAGCCGCCGATTCCCGGTATCTCGGGGGTGATCTTTTCGCCGCCCGCGGCGAGGATCACTGCCTCGGGCTTCTCCTCCCGCACCATCGCCGGTGTAACCTCCGTGCTTATCTTGATCGTGATTCCCGCCTTTTTCACCTGACCGATCAACCAATCGATCCAGTCACCGTATGCCTCCTTGTGCGGCGGCCTGCGGGCATACTGAATCTGCCCACCCAATTCTTCAGCGCTTTCATAGAGGGTCACCGTGTGTCCCAGACGGGCCGCCTCGAAGGCCGCCGTCAGGCCGGCGGGACCGCCCCCCACAATCCAGACATCCTTCGGGTTCGCCGCCGGTCCTTCGGGATAGATCGTCTCCTGCCCCGTCTCCGGGTTGATGGCACAGCGAATGTTCCCCTCGCCGAGAATCAACCGTTCGATACACCCCTGGTTGCAGGCAAGGCATTTTCGGATATCTTCCGTTCGCCCTTCCCGTGCCTTGATCAAAAAGTCTGGATCCGCGAGAAACTGCCGCCCAAAGGCGACCAGGTCGGCATCGCCGCGTTTGATCACCTCATCGGCCAGCGCCGGATCGTTGAAACGCCCCACGGCAATAACGGGTACATCCACCACGTCCTTTACCTTCCTGGCAAGCCAGGAGTTAAAGCCGGGCGCGTACTCTATGGGAGCGCTGGTAATGCCTCCGGGACTCCCGTGGGTCCCGAAGGAGGCGTGAATGATATCGACCCCGGCAGAGACAAAATCGGGGAGGATCGTCTGCATATCATCGGCCGTGTAGCCGCCTTTGATGAATTCCTCTGTAGATATCCTGATCGATATGGGGAAGTCGGCCCCCACCTCCTTTCGAACCATCTGGATGACCTCGATAACAAAACGCGACCGCTGCTTCAGGGTGGCCCCGCCGTATTCGTCGGTCCTCTGGTTCGACAGGGTCGAGAGAAACTGGGTGAGGAGATAGCCGTGGGCGCAGTGAAGTTCCACACCGTCAAAGCCCGCCTCACGGGCCCGCCCTGCCGCCGATCCGAAGGCGGCGATTGTTTCCTTGATGTCATCGATTGTCATCTCCCGCGGCGGTATCCGGTAGATCAGACTGGGAATCGCCGAAGGTCCCACGGCCTTCCCCTTGCTCAACATATGAAGACTCTCACGGCCCGCGTGGTGGATCTGCATGAAGATCCGGTTCCCCGCCTCGTGGGCAAGGGCCACCAGCTTCGCGAGGCCCGGTATAAACCGGTCATCGTAGGCCCCGAGCTGCGTGTTGATCGCTATCCCGTCGGAATGGGCGGCGACGATCTCCGTGATAATCAGACCGGGACCGCCCTTGGCGCGCCGTTTCAAATAGGCGATAGTGGCCTCGCTCACCGTCCCGTCCGCGTTTCCCAGATTCGTCCCCATGGGAGGCATAACGACGCGGTTCGGTATCTCCACATTTTTCACGGTAATCGGAGACAGAATATTTTTCAGTTCATTCATGATTTAATAGATTTAATAGGGACAGCGCCCTTTCATTCCTTTCGTGGCCTCCCTCGGGGTCGAATATTGAGCGATCTTCCTACTACGGCCTCAATGCTCTTTCTAAAATCCTCATCCCCGCAGGGCCTGCCCGACATGATGTTCACTTTCAGCTGTTCCACGACCTCCGCTGATTCATCTTCTCTCAAATACCGGGGCCAGTCATCAATCTCGTCACAGAGATGACAGGTGTCTGACAGAATTCCATCTGACAATATTCCACAATGGCCTCGTACGCTCGACCATGTATAGTCTTCCGGGTCCCGCACTATCCCTGCACGTATGGGATTGTTCTCCACATAGCGAATCGCGGCGTAGAGGTGCCTGTCATCAAGAATACTTGAATAATACCGGCCTTGCCAGAGGTGCCCGGTTACTCCCTTTTTTCGATTGTAATACTGTGAGTACCGCATATGGAGGGTGTTGAGGGTTCGGGCAAGTGAGTTGTCATTACGGGGAACACACACAAAATGAACATGATTGCTCATCAAACAGTACGCCCAGATGTCCAGCGAATACTTCTCCGAGTATTCCTTGAGCCATGCAAGATATTGCCGGTAATCCGCATCAGATTCAAAAACGGTCTGCCGGTAGTTCCCCCTCTGGGTTACATGGTATGGATAATCTTTGGCGATGATTCGTGCGACGCGTGACATGTAATAATAGTACAATTGTAATAATCAATCTGTCAATAATAAAGGGCGCTGTCCCTATTAAAAGCTGAAGAAATCGTTTGACATTGTAACAGGATGTATATACTTCATCTATTTCGTACCTGCAATAGATTAAAAGTTTACAATCAGGTTTTTCTATGAACAAATATATCAACTTTGTCCTGCGAAGACCTGTACCCATACTGATTATGCTTGTCATCTTCACAGCGGTACTGGTCTCCGGGATAACCAAACTGGAATTTGACAATTCTGTCGAATCCTTCATGCCCAAAAATGACAGTGAGTATATTTATTACACCAGGCTGAAAGAGACCTACGGCGATAACGGCAGGTTTATCATCATGGCTGTGTCCGCTGATGATTTGTGGAGCGCCGAGACTTTCCGAAAACTCGACGTTTTTATTGCCGATCTGGAGGAATATAAAGACTTTAATGAGGAGAAAGAAAATTACCGGTTAAAGAAATTTGATTCGATAACATCACAAAAAACCGTTCGATATGATGATCTTATGGCAGCCTTTCGCGATGACCCCGGCTTCCAGAGACTGCTTGAAAGAAAAACAGGCAGGATCTTCAGCAAAACCGACATATTAAGCAGGAACAACCTGAAAAAGCTGCGAGGAGAGATACTTTATTCCATGGACTTCAAGAGAAAGGAAGTCGTAGATTCGATTATTTCACCGCTGACCTCAGAAGATATAACCGGCGAAAACGATACCCTCGAAACATACGATCTTATCGAAAAGGATGACAACGGAAAACGCATACTCCCCTCGTCTGAAAAAGAGATCGGCGAATTCAGGCGGAGACTGGAGCGTAATCCCGCCTTCGAAAAAGGTCTATACTGCAGAGACACTCAGACTGGGGAAATAACCGACTTTTGCGTTGTTATTAAGTTTATCAATCTCGATGACCAGGACCCGACCATCCGCGAGATGATGGAAATCATCGACAGCCACAGTGAGGATCTTACCATTGTATCCTCGGGTGTTCCGGTCGTGAATATGTGGATAAACAAATATATGCACGCGGACCTGTTCAGGAATGTTCCCCTCGTTCTGCTGGTTGTCGGTATCGTGTTCTACACAAATTTCCGCTCGGTCCGGGGGGTGGTGCTGCCCTTCTTCACACTCGGACTGGCGGAACTGTGGATTCTGGGTCTCATGGGATATATAGGATACAAAATGACCCCGGTCGGTGTATCCATTCCACCGTTGATAATAGCCGTGGGAAGTTCTTACTCTATTCACCTGCTCAATCAATATTACTCCGATTTCAGTAAAATTATGAAGATGGATAAGAAGACAGGATTACATGAATCGATGTCACACATATCATTGACAGTGCTTCTGGCCGGGCTGACAACCTTTGTTGCTTTCATGTCGCTGGCATCCAGTCAGGTCTCGGCTGTGCGCGAGTGGGGCATAGCTTCCGCCATCGGCGTAATGTTCGCCGTTTTTATTTCCGCTTCTCTGATTCCCGCGTGTCTTGTGCTTATGCCGGTAACGAGACCTTCCATACTGTTCCAGAATGGCAAAAGAAGAAAAACAGTGGTAGATAAAATTATCGCACTTATGGCTAAAGGCGCTATTGTACACTACAGGAAAGTGCTTATCGTTGTCGGCATTCTCGTTGCAGTATCAGTGGCAGGAATTTTCAGGATCAATATAGAAACCGAGTTCCTGAACTATTTCAGGGAAAATGACCCTGTGAGGGTTGATACACGAAATGTCGGCGGCAAATTCGGCGGGGGATGGTGTTACGAAATCCTTATTGATTCAGAAAAAACCGATGGCGTAAAAGATCCCGAATTTCTTGTCACGATTGAAAATCTGAGAAAATGGCTGGTATCCGATAAGAATCCCGACCTCAATATCGGCCGGACAGAGTCCTTCTCAGACTTCATCAAGACCATGCACATGGCCATGAATAATGATGATATATCCTTCTATAAAATTCCTGA
>JAFDAR010000329.1 GCA_019313735.1 Deltaproteobacteria bacterium
GAGACATTTCAGGCATTAGACTCCCGCTAAAGGAGAAAAAATGAAAGAGAAAAGGGAAACACTGGTAAGTATAGTGATGGGAAGCGACTCTGACCTTCCCATAATGAAAGAGGCTGCATCTATCCTCAAGGAGTTTCAGATTCCGCACGAACTGTTTCTGACATCCGCCCATCGCTCGCCGGAGCGGACATCGCTGTTCGCGGGCAAGGCTGCCGGGCGCGGCGTCAAGGTTATCATCGTCGGAGCGGGTATGGCAGCGCATCTTGCAGGCGTCATCGCGTCTCAGACACCTCTGCCGGTAATCGGCGTCCCCCTCGATTCATCCGCATCTCCTCTCCACGGGTTCGACGCGCTCCTTTCCACAATGCAGATGCCGGGTGGCGTGCCTGTGGCCACGATGGCGATAGGAAAAGCGGGGGCAAAAAACGCCGCTCTGCTGAGCTGGCTGCGCACATCAGGGAGATGGCTGATAATATCGAGAAAAAGCAGCAGGAGTTGCAGGCTGACTGACCTGTTCGACCTGTATCCCGCGGTGAAAAAAATGGTTCCTATCATAGAGATAAATCCTGACAAATCGTCGATCATGGAAGCAGTAAAGATCATGAAGGAAGGGGGCGTCATAGCCTACCCGACAGAGACCTTCTATGGTCTTGGCGCTGATATCCGAAACGCACAGGCTCTGGAAAAGATATACGCTATAAAGGGTAGGAATTTCGACAAACCCATTTCCATAATTATAGGCAGCCGGGAGGACCTGGCAACATTCGCGAGAGATATCACTCCGGCAGCCGAAGCCCTCATGGATAGATTCTGGCCCGGGGGAATCACCCTGCTCGTCTCAAAATGTTCCCGAAAAGCTGACGGAAAGAACGGGGAAGATAGGCATTCGCCTGTCCAGCAGTCCCGTCGCCACTCTCCTCGCGCAGAGTCTCTCCGGCGCCATCACCGCCACCAGCGCCAATCGGTCCGGCCAGGAGGAATGTGCATCAATTGAAGAAGTAATGGACAGCATAGGGGAAAATCTGGATGCCGTCATCGACGGGGGCAGGACACCGGGCGGGGCGGGTTCCACCATTGTGGACATAACCGTTGATCCACCGGTTGTTGTAAGAGAGGGAATTATACCCTTGTCAGTGATAGAGGAATAAAGGCGCCATCACATCTGGCATATCCCGGAAAACTTGGCCAGATTTTCTTCTTCGCCAAGGGCGATCAGTTTATCTTCTGACTCTATCACATAGGAGGCCATCGGGTTGAATGCCATCTGTCCCGATTCTTTTTTGATGGCAACCACGATCAAACCATACTCTTTTCTCATTCCGGAATCTTCCAGGTTTTTACCGACAACTGGCGAACCTTTACAAACATCCAGCTCTTCCATCCTGAGCGCGAGGCTTTCTCTCCTTGTGGTAATTTCTATAAAGTCCAGCATTATAACCCTGTCCGCTCCCGCGTTTATCAGTCTGCGTTCCGAGGCGTTGTCTTCGAATCTGGAAAGTATGTATGCTTCCGGATTAAGCTCTTTGGCCGCCAGGACAACATAGAGGTTGTCCGCATCCGTGGAAAGAGCGCAGACAACTCCCTTGGCCCTTTCTATTCCCGCGGCCAGCAGCATTTTATCCTCCGTCGCGCTGCCATTTATGTAGGCAAACTCATTGTCTTCAATAGCCTGTATTACCTCCGGGTTGTTCTCCACAATAACGAACTCTACCTTTTCATGAGCCAGCTCCCCGCAGATAAGCTTGCCTATCTTCCCGCATCCGCAAATGATATAATGATTTCTCATCTTTTTTATTCGTTTCTCCAATTTACCCCTCCCCAACATCCTCCTCAAACGCCCTTCCATAAAGTTTTCCATTATCATTGCAACGGTATAGGCCATAGTGCCCACACCAAAGACGATAATAAAAATCGCAAACACCTTTCCCCCAGAGGTTACCGGGTAAAAATCTCCGAAACCCACTGTGCCGAGGGTTACTATTGTCGCATAAAAAGAATTCGCCAGGGACCATCCTTCAAGAAAATGATATCCCGCGGTTCCCGCAATAGTTATCAAGAATAGAAAGGAAAAAGCGACTTTGACCTTGCGCGATAACAACACGTAAAAAATCCCCCTCATCTCCATCTTTGGAGAAAGCCATCTCCGGATGGGCGTTATTTGGTCTCCGCGACCTTTATGCCCGCAAGTTCAACAAGGAATTCACTCGCCTTCCCGGCAGGCATCACAAACGCCAGCATAAAGGGAATATCCGCGCCTGGTTCTATGCCTGTATTAGAGAAATTTCTTCCGTAAGGATTGGAGAGCTCTTTCATAATTTCTTTCTCCGTTAGATTTTTCAGTTCGTCATCTGTAAGTATATTGCCACAGTTAGATTCCACTTTGGCAAGAATGTTACCTGATGAATCCAGTATCTTTCCCCTGACCCTTATATCGGAAACCGCGCATTTATTGTTA
>JAFDAR010000047.1 GCA_019313735.1 Deltaproteobacteria bacterium
AGGACAGGATGTCGATTAATGGATAGCATAATGGCTCCCGGAAGAATGGAATATATTAGAGGCAAAAAGCCGAATGGGTGCATTTTTTGCTTGGGACCTGCCCGGGATGAAGACCTCGTTTTGTACGAGGGGAAGTCCTGTTATATCATGATGAACAAGTATCCATATACCTCCGGTCATCTTTTGGTGATCCCCTTCAGACATATATGTGGTATGGAAGAAACGAATGACGAAGAGAAGATAGAAATGATGAAACTCGTCGATATGTGCGTGAGAGCTTTGAAAAAAGCGCTTGCTCCCGAAGGTTTCAACATAGGGCTGAATCTCGGGAAAGCAGCAGGTGCCGGTGTTGATGATCATCTGCACATACATATTGTTCCCAGGTGGCTGGGTGACACCAATTTCGCTACGGTACTGGGAGAGGTCAGGGTCATTCCGGAGGATATTGCGAAGACCCGGAATACTTTATTACCTTATTTCCCGGGAAGAGAGGAGATGTAGAATGAAGCTTCTTTATACAATCATTATCACATTGATTACGTTGTTTATCATTACCTTTTCGCTGGTAAACACTGAACCTGTTCATCTTGAATATTACAATTTTATAGATGTCACAGTGGCTGCCTATATGTTGATTTTTATATCCTTCGGCATAGGTATAATATTCGCCGGTTTTATGGGAATAGTAGAGAGGTTCAGGCTTTCCAGGGAAGTTACAAAGCTGAAAAAGCAAATTAAGGTGCTGGAGAAAAAGATACCAATCGGGAACATACCTGCTGTTCAGGAGACAAAAACCGGAGAGACAACAGGCAGGTGGAATTCGTAACAAGCCGACGGCGTCTTAACCACCGCAGTCCGACGTGTCCCCCCTTAGCTTTTCTATTGTGTGTTTCAGGGCGGGAAGGAGTACCGCCAGATTTTCTCTGGCTCCCCTGGGACTTCCGGGCAGGTTGATGATAAGAGATTGCCCCCTTATTCCCGTTACAGCCCTTGATATCATCGCGTGAGGTGTCTCGTTCATGCTTTCCCTTCTCATGGCTTCCGCCATGCCAGGGAGTTCCTTTTCTATTATTTCCAGGGTCGCATCGGGCGTGACATCCCGTGGGCTTACGCCGGTTCCTCCGGTTGTTACAACCAGATCCAGACCCTTTTTATCGGTATACTCTATGATCCTGTCTTTTATGACGTCTTTTTCGTCGGGAATTATTTCGTAATCGTCAATCCGGATATCGATATCGACCAGCATGCGAATAACCTCCCTGCCGCTTATGTCCTCCCTCTCGCCGCGGGAACCCTTGTCACTTACTGTTATGACTCCGCCGGTAATCAAAATATCCATTCCCCTTTGAAATTTAAAATTAAGGATCTTCTCCAATTTGGTTGGTGAAGAGGGTCCAAGGATTCCAGGGGTCAAGGATTCAAGCTCCCCGCAACAAGTTGCGGGGAATCTCCGATTGTTTAGTAAGTTAGAAATTATTTTTCTGTGATTTTCTGGCAGAAAATAATTTCGTTAACGCACTTATCCCGTTTATCGGGGTAAAGAAAAGGTTTTTTTATTCGCTCCCTGTTCAATTCAAGGGCTGTCTTTCTTCCTTTCACTTGACCCCTCGACCCCTTGAATCCTTGAGCCCTTCTTTTAAGCCTCTTCCTTTTTCGATTCAGCGATAATCTTTTCCTGCAGGTGCGCGGGGACTTCTTCGTAGTGAGAGATCTCATAAGAGAAGGTGCCTCTGCCGCTGGTAATCGACGTAAGATCAGGCGCGTATGAAAGAATTTCAGCCAGTGGAACCTGCCCTTTGATGACCTGGTTCGATCCCGCTTTGTCCATGCCCAGCACACGTCCCCGTCTACTGTTGAGGTCACCGATTACATCTCCCATATATTCATCGGGGATTTCAATGCTGATGTCGACTATCGGCTCCAGGAGTGTCGGCCGGCACTCCTGAAATCCCTTTTTAAAGCCCATAGAACCCGCTATCTTAAAAGCCATCTCGGATGAATCCACGGTATGGTACGTGCCATCGACGAGAGAGACCCTTACATCGACGATAGGATAACCGGCCAAAAGCCCTTCAGACATTGCCTCTACAATGCCTTTTTCCACCGCCGGTATGTATGTTCTCGGTATGACTCCGCCTACAATCTTATCGACAAACTCGAACCCGCTCCCCTTAGGAAGAGGCTCTATCTCAAGCCAGGTGTCACCATACTGTCCCTTGCCCCCCGATTGTTTTTTATACTTGCCCTGAATTCTTGATTTCCCCTTGATGGTTTCCTTGTAAGGTACTTTCGGTTGCTTCAGGTTTACGTCAACGCCAAACTTTCTCTTGAGTTTTTCCAGAGTTATATCGATATGTACCTGCCCTACACCGGAAAGGATGGCTTCTCCTGTCTGGGGATCTCTATGGATCGAGAGCGTTTGATCTTCGTCGATCAGTCTGTTGAGAGACGAATGTATCTTTTCCTCATCCCCCTTGGATCTGGGTTCAACCGCGTAGCGAACAACTGGATTTATCAGAGGAACTTTATCATAGATGATGGGCGATTTTGCACTACACATGGTATCACCGGTGGAAGTTTCTTTCAGCTTGGCAAGAGCGGCAATATCTCCGGGAATAAGTGATTCCACCGGAACCTGGGTTTTCCCCTCGAGATAGAAGATGTTTCCGCATTTCTCACTCAGGTCCTTTGATGCATTATAAAAGACAAAATCCGACGTTAGTGTCCCTGAAAAGACCTTGAACAGTGTAAGCTTACCCGCGTATGGATCGGCAATAGTCTTGAATACCATTGCGGAAAAGGGTGTATTCTCATCCGGTGTTCTTTCAATCTTTTCCCCTGTATTCGGTTCCTTGCCCACGACAGCCCCTCGATCCAGAGGGGAGGGGAGAGCGGTTACAATAATATCCATGAGAGGGATAATCCCTGTGTTGTCCAGGGCTGATCCACATATAACAGGGATCAAGTCTCCTGAGGCCACTCCCTTTCGGAGTCCATTTTGAATGTCATCGACAGAAAGGTCCCCCTCCTCCAGGTATTTATCCATTAAACCCTCATCACATTCGGCTATGTCTTCCACCATAGTCTCACGGTATGCCTTTGCATTTTCCAGGAGATCTTCAGGAATATCTTCTTTACCGGGCTTCCCATTGGGGTCATCAAAGATAAGTGCCTTCATGTTCGCAAGGTCTATCAGGCCCTTAAAGGATTCTTCGGAACCTATCGGGAGATAGCAGACCGTTACCTTTTTGCCGAGTTTATTGTTTATATCGTCCACTGTCTTGGGAAAATTGGCACGCTCCTTGTCCATCTTGCTGATATATACCACGCGGGGGAGCGATAACTCGTCGGCATATCTCCATACCCTCTCAGTCTGGAATTCGACTCCGCCCACGGCATCCACCACGATTATCACGCTATCAGTGATGCGCAGGCTGTACTTGGTGTCCATGAAAAAATTGGAATCGCCCGGAGTGTCAATAATGTTCACCTTATATTTCTTCCATTCAAAAAAGTTTATTGCCGAGCTTATGGATATATGTCTCTTCTGTTCTTCCGGTTCAAAATCCAGGGAAGAGCTACCATCGTCGACCCGTCCAAGCTTGTCGGACTTCCCGCTTAGAAACAGGAAGGATTCGCAGAGAGAAGTCTTTCCCGTTCCTCCATGTCCAGTAATTGCAACATTTCTGAGTGAATTAGAATCGTATTTTGCCATGATGTTCCCTTCCTGTAGTTGTTTGTGGTGGTGTTATAACCGCCGTTGCTTAGCCCATTCCATCTTGCAAAGTCAAGATAAATTTCCGCATTCAGAGGGTTTCCCCGGAAGATTTGATTGACCGCAATACGGGATTGTGATATGTATGTCCTTTCGTGAATATAGATAGATTTTAGATTAAGAAGGGCACGTGGAAAAAATGTTTAACATAGGAGATATGGCAGTTTATCCAGCGCATGGGGTAGGAGTTATTGAGGCTATAGAAACCAGAAACGTTATGGGAGACGATCAGCTCTTCTACGTAATGAAGATATTGGGTAATAATGCGACGATCATGATACCCAGAAATGGCGCGGAGTTTGTTGGTCTCAGAGAGGTGATTTCAGAAGAAGAGATACCCCTGGTCTATAAGATATTAAAAGAGAAAAACGTACCGGTAGACAAGCAGACATGGAATAAGAGATACAAGGAATATTGGGAGAAAATAAAAACAGGATCGGTTTATGAAATAGCGGGAGTATTGCGCGACCTTTTTACGTTAAAAATTGAGAAGGATCTGTCATTCGGCGAGAGGAAAATGATGGACACCGCGAAAGGCCTGTTGATAAGGGAAATATCAATAGCCGGTGACTGTGATGAAGCTGAAGTGGAGGGAAATTTGAACGCGATATTTACAGCGTAGTTTTGCATTTTGTTCCTTGAAATAATAACAGGTTTTTAAATATCAGGAGGTGAAACTTGATTATAAGGATTTTACTCGTAGTAGCCTGTTCCCTGAGTGGTTATTTTATTGCTTTAGAATATTATACATTTCCGCTTTCTTTAATAGGTTTGGTTTTAGGACTTCTTCTTTCAATTTTTGTAATAAAGCTCGAACAGGTCATAAGAAAACTTTCCCTGAAGGTTATAGCCGGCGGTGTTATCGGAACGGTTCTCGGGCTGTTAATCGCCTTGCTCTTTACCTATGGTTTGAAGTTTGTGCCGGGGCTGGAGAAGCAGGAGATACTGCCGTGGAGGTATATCTACGTCACAATTACCTTTGTCTTGGGGTATCTTGGTCTGGCTCTGGGCTCAAAGAAGAGCGAAGAATTCCACTTTCCCAGATTCCGTTTCTCAAAAGGTGAAAAAAATCCGGATTACAGGATACTTGATACAAGCGTTATTATTGACGGCAGGATGGCCGATATATGTGACACGGGGTTTATTGCGGGCAGCCTGGTAGTCCCACGCTTTGTATTGGATGAATTACAGCAGATCGCCGATTCATCTGACCACATGAAACGTTCAAGGGGTAGAAGAGGGCTGGATATACTCAACCGGATGCAGAAAAGCGATGATATAAGGATTGATATTGTAGATGCCGATTTTCCAGAAATAAGAGGAGTTGACGCGAAGCTTGTCGCCCTTGCCAAGGAGAAGGGGGGCAAACTTGTGACCAATGACTATAATCTGAATAAGGTTGCCGAGCTTCAGGGCGTAAAAATCCTGAACGTGAATGAGCTCGCGAATACCCTGAAACCTCCGATTCTGCCCGGAGAGACAATGATAACCAAGGTTATAAAAGAGGGAAAAGAGGTTGGACAGGGCGTGGCATATCTTGATGATGGCACTATGGTAGTTGTGGATAATGGAATGAAATATATGGGAAAGAGCGTAAAGGTGGTCGTAACCAGCGTTCTTCAGACAGCGGCCGGGAGGATGATCTTTTCCAATGCGAAAAATGATGAGCACAACGGCATATCCGCACAGGTGTAAACAATAGTAATAGCTAATAGCTGATAGTAAAAAACAGAAAAACATTGTAGAGTCTTCGTCTTTGTATAAAAGGTTTTGCGGGCATGGCAAAGGATTTTTGCCATTTTTGCCTGTTTGCGTGCAACGCACAGGCAGGTAAAAGCTTTACACTCAAGGTCCTAAACGGCAAATAGAAAACCGATGATGATGGTGCAAGCAGTTGCGATTATAGTTGCCGGTGGTTCCGGAAGACGAATGTTGGATGATCTTCCAAAACAGTACTTATCGCTGGATGGCGTCCCCATATTAGGTCGCACTCTTATCAAGTTTGAAAAGGCCCCGTCTGTTGGCCGTATCGTGCTTGTGGTCCCAAAAGACGATGTTAATTATGCCAGGGATGAAATCGCTGACAAATACCGGATTTTTAAGGCGAAGCATATCCAGGCCGGGGGGGAGACGAGACAGGACTCCGTCAGAAATGGTCTGGAGATGGTTGACGACAGAGACGATATTATAGTTATCCATGACGGTGTCAGGCCATTCCCCTCGGAAGAATTGATAGACCTTTCCATCCGGGAAGCTGCCAGGATGGGGGCGGCTGTTCCGGTAATTCCCTTGAAGAATACTGTTAAGATAGTTGGTGAAGACGGAATTATAATAGATACCCCCGGCAGAAATAATCTGCGGCTTGCTCAGACGCCTCAGGCCTTCAGAAGGGAGATCATCCTGGAGGCATACAGAAGTGCGTACAGAGAAGGATTCTACGGCACTGACGATGCGTCTCTTGTGGAACGTATGGGTGTACCTGTAAAGACAATTCCGGGTTCGCATGACAATATCAAGATTACCACGCCGGAAGACCTTGCTCTTGGTGAACTGCTGCTGAAAAAGATCGGAGCGGGTATATGAGAGTCGGCTTAGGATATGACAGCCACAGGCTGGTGACAGGGAGAAGGCTGATTCTTGGGGGTGTG
>JAFDAR010000048.1 GCA_019313735.1 Deltaproteobacteria bacterium
GATAGAATAGAACCTCGTATTGTTGCTTCATGTGGAATGGGGCTTAACGCAGTGGGCCTTTTTCTTTTTACACTTCTCGGCACCGCGACTCCTGTCTGGATGGTCGCACTGAATCTGGCGCTTATCGGTCTCGGGTTTGCCCTGTTTTCTTCACCCAACACCAATGCGATCATGGGGTCGGTAAGCGAACAATTCTATGGGGTTGCCGCATCAACAGTTTCAACCATGCGTATGATCGGAATGGCTACAAGCATGACCATCGTGACCTTGCTGATTGCGCTGTTTGTCGGTGACACGAAACTCCAGCAAACAGATCCCGCCCTTTTCCTGACCAGCTTCAGAATCGCCTTTGCGGTATTCGGCACCCTCTGCGCCGGTGGTGTCTTTGCCTCTCTCGCCAGGGGAAATGTGAGGTAATTGGGGATAAGAACCCGTCCCCAATTAATATTTGTAACCACTTCCGGCCCGGATACGACTTAATAATTATTGTCAACTGGTTCCGGAATAGACAATTCATGCGCAAGGATTCGAAATATGAATGCTAAAGCTTTTTCCGCCATAAAAAACGGAATCATAAATATAGCAAGCTTTGCATAACGTCCCCTTTTGCCCAATTTCTGCGTCAGTCTTAAATGGACTTGTGTTCTGTCTTACTACTGGTGTATTGTTCATAGCCGGATGCCGGAGGATACAGTGCAAAAAGAGGCGGAGCACATTCGGAGGTTCGTCCACCGGTTACCGATGATGATAATCAGCAGGTCGGAAAGACCACAAGAGCACTTGCAGGGAAACAAAAGATGAACAATTCGCTCGAGAAATACGCGCGCCTGTTTCCGGTGGGGGTAGCATTATTCTTTATGATTGTTATGCTTACCGGATGCGCCACGGTCGGACCTGATTATGTTGTGCCCGACATCTCGTCACCGGCCGCATGGCACAGTCAGTTGAAGAATGGCATTGTCGGCGATGAAATGGAGCCCGGCGCGCTGGCCCGGTGGTGGACAACATTGGGTGATCCGGTTCTGTCGGGGCTGATCGATCGTGCAGTGGCGGGCAACCTTGATGTCAGGAAGGCCAGGGCACGTGTCTGCGCGGCAAGGGCCCGCCGTGGCCTGAGCAAGACCGATATGTTCCCGACGTTAGAGGCATCGGGATCCATAAAAAAGAGCCGCAACAATGAGCAGGAGAGAAAGCTTTACTCAACCGGTTTTGATGCGGGGTGGGAACTCGATCTTTTTGGCGGAACAAGACGCTCTGTAGAGGCGGCCGAGGCAGCTCTCCAAGCCAGCGGGGAAGATCTGCGCAATGTGCTGGTTTCTCTAACGGCCGAGGTAGCTCTGAATTATGTCGAATTCCGAATGTATCAGGCACAGTTGGCTACAACCGGGGAAAACCTTAAGCTTCAGCAGGAGACGTATGAACTGACAAGGTGGCGTTACGAGGCCGGTCTTGACGACGAGTTGGCCTTCCAGCAGGCCCGTTACAATATGGAAAGTACCCGCTCGGAGATTCCGGCGCTACGGAGTTCATTGGAGGAATCTAAGAACAGAATCGCGGTGTTGCTGGGCAAACAGCCCGGCATTCTTCACAAGGAGCTTGAAACGAAAGCCTCGATACCAGTTATACCCCCTGAGATCGCTGTGGGAATCCCCGCCGATATACTGCGCCGCCGACCCGACGTGCGAAAAGCCGAACGGGAGCTTGCAGCGCAAACGGCGCGAATCGGGGCGGCCACGGCAGATCTTTATCCTAAGTTCAGGCTGGCGGGTTCCATCGGCCTGGAGTCCGGCACATCGTCCGATCTGTTCAAAACGGCCAGTAAATTCTGGAGCATTGGTCCCAGTATTTCCTGGAACATCTTCGATGCCGGTGCTATTCATCGCAATATTGAGGTTCAGTCGGCACTTCAGGAACAGTACCTGAATGCATATAAAGCCGCCGTCCTGAACGCGCTGGAGGAGGTTGAAAATGCGCTCGTGGCCTATGCAGAGGAGCAAAACAGACGGAATTCACTGAATGAAGCGGTTCAAGCGGCCAAGCGTGCGGTGGAACTTTCGCGGATCAAGTATCAGTCTGGCATGATCGATTTTGCAAGGTTGCTCGACGCACAGCGCTCCCTGCTGTCATATCAAAACCAGTTGGTTCGGAGCGACGGCAGTGTGGCTTCCAATCTGATACGTCTGTACAAGGTTCTGGGTGGCGGTTGGGAAGCGTCATTGGCTGAAAAAGAGAATAAATTGAGAAACCAGGGAATGGGAAATGAAGGAAAAACATGAAGCCGATTTAGATGTTACGAAGACCTTAGGGATTGACCAATCTTCAAAGAAGGGAAAACGTCTGAGGGGGTGGTTTGGGTGGAGTATTTCTATTTTGATTATCGGAATCGTCCTAACTTCCTTGATCACCTATAACAAAGCTGAACCAGTTCAATTCAAGACTAAAACCGCTGAACGGGGTGATCTCACGATCATTGTAACTGCCACCGGCAACCTGAAACCCACCAATCAGGTGGATGTAAGCAGCGAGCTGTCGGGGATCATTAAGAGCGTCGATGTGGATTACAACGACCACGTAAAGGTCGGACAGCTTCTGGCGCGGCTTGATACGACGAAGCTCGAAGCAACAGTGCGGAAATCAAAGGCTTCTCTCGAATCCGCCAGGGCTAAGGTCCTGCAGGCCCAGGCGACATCGAAGGAAAAACAGGCTGAACTTGATCGGATGCGGAAGGTCTACTCGTTAAGTGGAGGCAAGGTGCCGGCGAAACAGGATATGGATTCGGCGGAGGCAGAGCTTGAACGAGCCCGGGCCAATGAATCGAGCGCCGACGCGCAGGTGTCGCAGGCCCAGGCCACTCTTGAATCGGATGAAACAAATCTGACCAAGGCCACTATCTGTTCTCCGATAAACGGGGTTGTACTTGTCAGGGATGTAGAACCGGGTCAGACGGTGGCCGCGTCTCTCTCGGCGCCGGTCCTGTTCACACTGGCTGAAGATCTGGCCAAGATGGAACTCCATGTGGACGTAGATGAGGCGGACGTTGGGAAAGTGAAGAAAGGACAAGATGCCATCTTTACCGTTGACGCATATCCCAACCGGACATTTCTGGCGCGCATTGCCCAGGTCAGATATGGTTCGGAGATGACCGGCGGAGTGGTTACCTATAAGGCAGTCCTCACCGTGGACAACTCTGACCTGCTTCTGCGGCCCGGCATGACGGCAACGGCTAATATCACGGTCAGAAAGATCAGCAACGCGATTCTCGTGCCGAATGCAGCCTTTAGATTTTCCCCGCCTGTCGAAAATACAGGTGCGACTGAGAAGCAATCCGGCAACAGTAGTGTTCTGAGCAAAATTCTGCCCCACCGTCCACGACGTCAGAATAATTCCTCAAACCAGAATTCCGGAGCTATAAGCGATTCTCAACAGCGTGTATGGACGGTGCGTAACGGCACGGCTGTTTCTATCCAGGTTACAACCGGGGAGACCGACGGCATGAGGACCGAAATAACCCGCGGCGAGCTGCAACCGGGAATGGCCCTTATCGTCGCCACAATGAGTGAAAAAAAATGAAGGTAACAGGATCATCTCCCGACGGGAACAACTCTATCATTGAACTAAAGGGCATCACGAAGGTATACGGCACAGGGGTTGCGGCTGTCCATGCCCTGGGAGGAGTCGATCTGCGTATCGACCAGGGAGAATTCGTGGCCGTTATGGGGCCGAGCGGCTCGGGCAAATCTACCTGCATGAACATACTCGGTTGTCTCGACGTTCCGACAGCAGGAACGTATCAGTTTAAAGGTGTCGATGTGGGCTCACTGTCCCGGGATCAGAGGGCATTGCTTCGCCGTAATTATCTCGGATTTGTGTTCCAGGGATTTAACCTTCTGAATCGCACATCAGCTCTTGAGAATGTTGAACTGCCACTCATATACCGGGGAATTTCCACCAGTGATCGCGTGAGGAGGGCGCGCGAGGCTCTTGATGCGGTGGGCCTGTCAGGATGGGAAACCCATACCCCCGGAGGACTTTCCGGTGGCCAGCAGCAGCGGGTTGCTATAGCCCGTGCCATGGTGATCGCCCCGAAAGTCCTCATGGCGGACGAACCGACGGGCAATCTCGATTCGACCCGAAGCCGTGAAATCATGGAACTGCTTCGTTCATTCAACAGGGAACAGGGTATCTCCATCGTCATGGTAACCCATAATGCTGAGATGGCGCTTTACGCGACACGAATTGTTCGATTTTTTGACGGCATCATCGACGCCGATGAACACAACGGAGACGGTCGGTTATGATATGGGAAACCATCATCCTTGCCCTGAGGGAAATCCGCCGGAACGTCATGCGTTCATCGCTGACTGTTCTCGGCATCGTTATCGGCGTCGCGGCGGTTATTACCATGGTTACCCTCGGCAGTAGCGCCACGGTACAGATACAAACCGAAATCTCCAGTCTGGGCACAAATATGCTCTATATGCGGCCGGGACAACACATGCGGGGAACCGGCGGTATCCGTTCGAAAGCGGATATGTTCAAAGCAGAGGATGCCGAGGCCATCGCCCGTGAAATCTCGGGACTTGAGGCAGTTGCGCCGTCGGTCTTCTCGAGTATGCAGGCTATCGCCGGTAACAAGAACTGGACAACTTTTGTTACTGGAAGCACCAATGCCCTTCTGGAAGTGCGGGACTGGCCGCTTGAGTCGGGGCGTTCGTTCACCGACACGGAAATGCTTTCCGGCAAGGCCGTTTGCATCCTGGGTACGACAGTTCGAAACGAGCTTTTCGGAAACACGGACCCCCTTGGAACTACCATCCGCCTGCAGAAACTGTCATGCCGGGTTGTGGGGGTTCTTGAATCAAAGGGTCAGTCGAGTTTCGGCACTGATCAAGACGATTTCGTTCTCATTCCAATGCGGACGTTTCAGCGCCGCATAGCCGGCAACAATGACGTGAGTAGCATGTATATATCCGCCAATGACGGCATATCGACAACGGAAGTAAAAGCGAGCATCGAGCGACTGATGCGTGAACGACGCCACATCACAGCTGGTAAAGATGACGATTTTCAGGTCATGGATATGCAGGAGATTATCAGCACCCTCACCGGTACCACCCGCATACTGACAGCACTGCTCGGAGCGGTGGCGGCGGTGAGTCTTCTGGTGGGCGGTATCGGTATAATGAACATCATGCTCGTCTCGGTTACCGAGCGAACGCGAGAGATCGGGATCCGTATGGCCATCGGCGCCCTGGAGTGGGAGGTGCTGATGCAGTTTCTTGTCGAAGCGGTGGTTCTTTCTTCTTTTGGCGGGCTGTTCGGCATCATTATGGGACTCCTTGCATCGTCACTCGGCGCGTACCTCCTTGGTCTGCCCTTCATTCTGAATGTGGAAATCATCGTCATCGCGTTCTTATTTTCGGCCGCAGTGGGGGTTGTCTTTGGCTTCTTCCCGGCACGACGAGCGGCATCTTTAGACCCAGTAGAGGCCCTCCGCCACGAGTAAATATTTGTTGCATGGAATGAAGTCACACGGCCAGGTTCAGGGGGGTGGGTGTAATCTGTTGCTCGAATCTGATTTCCGCTATCAATCACAGGGAGGCGGCTGGAGGGGCCGACGGAACATCCGGTGTCTGCGCCGCTGCTGGAATTTTCTCTGTAACCGTTCGAATTTCTCTCTCTGCTCATCGCTGAGACATTCACGAATCATCGCAAAGCCATGCTCCGTGATTCCCCTTATCTCAGGCTGACACCTTTGGCTGATCTGGGCCAGTCTCTGCTGCGAGTCCCTGAGGATCTTTCCGATTTCGGTTCGTTGTGCCTCTGCCAGGTCGAGATCGCGTGAGAGTCTTCCCAGGAATAATTCCGCTCGTGCCTCCTGGCCTCTCTGTACAAAGTGGGAAACGCGGTATTTCAGATATGCCTGCGTTCCGAATGATCCCGCGAGAATTCCGAGGACAAACACAAGCAGTACCCCGA
The DNA here is from genome assembly GCA_019313735.1 of Deltaproteobacteria bacterium. Lineage (GTDB taxonomy): Bacteria > Desulfobacterota > Syntrophia > Syntrophales > UBA2210 > UBA2210. Next base: position 5,980 of record JAFDAR010000048.1, read on the forward strand.
CGGATACTTTCAGTTTATTATTCATAACTTTTTCTCCTTATCCTCCCCAGAGCTGTTCCACCGTGCTTTCAATCGGATCGGTTATAAATGTCGCTGTTATTTCGTATTCCGGCGTGTAGTCAAGGGTTACCAGCGCCACCGTCAGCGCGACTATCAGGAGACAGGCAACCGGGGCAAAGCGCCATACAAACCGGCTGAAAAGAGCGTAGAAGTTTGCCGGGGATGCGGGGGCGCCCAGGCTTCGGATATGGCCCATCACGCGCGTCTCCCACAGCTCACCGGTATGAACCGTGTCCTTTTCCCGGTACGCCGTGCTGAGCGCTTCTCTGATCTTTGTCGTATTGTCCGAGCATTTTGGCTGCTTCTTTTGTCGTCAAGCCTTCAAGATATACCAGTTCCAGCACCATTCTGTCTTCGGCGGACAGCTTCGCCAGCGCCCAGTCAAGAACTTCTCGCGCCTCTTTCACTGATCCGTGTTTGGAGAATGCCCGATCCGATCTGTCCGACATGACGTTTTCCAGCCACTCCTGGTGCTGCTGTGTCAGAGAACTCATGGGGACCTCTTTCGACCGATAACGTTTCCTCCAGAAGTCATGACAGGTCCGCACCGCGATCATGACAGGTCCGCACCGCGATGGAAGACAACCAGTATTTGAACTCGCTCTTTTGTTTGAAGGTCGGCAAAGACTGATATGCCCTTATGAAGGCATCATGTGCGGTTTCCTCCGCCTGGTCGTAGGGCACGTGTCTGCTCACAATTCCCATCACATGGTCCTTATATCGTGTCAGTATCTGCGCGAACGCGTCCGCGTCTCCGAAAAGGGGTTCAATTTGCAATGCATAATCACCGGTACAGGCCCCGGGGCAGTCCGCGCACTCCGTTATACCCCGGAAGCGGGAAGCGGAGGGGGCCAAGGAGGGAAGGCATCGCCCATCCGCTTTCGCTTTCATCGGGACAATCTTACCACCGGGGGCAATCACCGGACCATTTGCCGGACCTCGATCCTCTGAAATCTGCATGTCCTCGACCCCAATCAGATCTTTCAGCCTTTCGTTCATTCCATAATTTTACCTGCTCAGGGGTGAGAATCGCCTTCATCTCGGTCATCATCTTTGCCCGCGCGATCAGCCTGTCCTCTCGTATCGAAGACAACTTCTTATAGGCCTCGCGAAC
>JAFDAR010000049.1 GCA_019313735.1 Deltaproteobacteria bacterium
CATTCCTGCAGGAAACCGGCAACATTCTCGGCTACGGCAACAGCGCGCAACATAATCTCTTCCTGCGCCTTTTGATCAAGAACATTTGCTGCTCCTTTTTTTGATGTATCCCCCAGTTGAAAAATACCGTTGGCGATCAGAAAAGACACCAATAATAAGGGGATGACGATAAGCAGGAAGAATACCCTTGCTACAGTGAAAAACTGCTTACCCTTTTTAGTTTCTGACATGTTCATCTCCCCCTGACTTTTGTTAATTTTGGAGTTAGTTACTCAGCACCGATTAGCCCCAAAGAAAACTCGTGTAAGGGTTTGCGTAGAGGAGAACGAGCGAAACAACAAGGGCGTAAATGGCAATTGATTCCGCCATAGCCATTCCAACCAGCATTGTCATCATGATCTTTCCCTGAACACCGGGATTCCTTCCAACCGCAGTACAGGCTCCATTCGCGGCATTACCGATACCGGCACCGGCTCCTATCGCCCCGAGACCGATCGCCAACCCGGCTCCCAGCATCGCGCCTACGGCAAAGATAACCTTTATCAGAGCTCCCCCTTCATCCGGAAGGGCCTCAGCTGCAAATACCACCGGTGAAGACAACAACAGGGCCACCAACACCATCAGCAGGGTTGATATCCATTTTACTGATTTTCTTAACATTTCTTTCTCCTTTCATCTTTGACACTTGGTTTTATTAGTACATACTATCACAACAATCTTTTGGGCATAGCTCCTTTCGGAACTGCCTGTACTTCTGCAACAGACATGCCAGTTATGCCTTCACAAACATTTTTCTGTTTAACATAACGGGATCATTGTTTATATCGTATATCTTTCATGCGGCGCCCGTCAAGAGCCAAAGTCGCCCAGTTTAACTTTTCATTTAATTGAACAGATAAATTGAACGAAAAGTGGAATGACGAAGAGCACAGGTCACGGGTCATAAAGAACAGGATTTTTTCTATACTCTCCGGCAGATAAAGTCAACAAAAGCTCACAAGCTTATTGACTATTTTCATGATTTTTATTGAAAATCAGCATCAAAATCTGTAGTATGGGAAAGTTAGTGGGTTTCGGAGTTGACAAATCAAAGGAGACGTTGACAATGCAGGAGATACTGACGGTGATAACCTATCTGGTTGTCTGGTTGATCTGCAAAAAGGTTATAGGTATTGAGAGTGGACTTGTTACGCTTGTCATCTCTCTTGGCGCGGCCGTGTCCGTTTATGTGATTTTAGCCGTCAAGTGGCATGAAGACAGAAAGAAAGATAAATAGGGACACTTCCCTATTTTAAAAATAGGTGTAATTACTCAGGTATAAATAGTGGATCTTGACGAGTCCCATCGAATACCGTCGGGATAAAATAGGGAAGTGTTCCTATTTAAGGAATCATGGACAAGACAGACACTGACAGCAATGGCTACAAGCCTTTCAGGCCCAATCTGAGGATCTCCATCTGGCTGACCACAGCAGCTGTTATCACACTTATTCTCATCCTGGCGCTTACCGTCAATTATGCGCGCGAAAAGGACATAGTGGAACAGTTCAGCCGGCAGCAGGTGGCCATCGCCAGGGGGGCAGCCACCGGGATAAAAGACCTTATATCCAGCGTTGAGAAGAGCATGATAATTATTTCCAGGCTGCCCTCATGCCCCCCATGCTCATACGTCACGGAAATCACGCCTGAAACCACAAGACAGAGTATAAAGGTAATCTACGACGATCTGGGTGGAGACGTGGAGTTCATAGTAGTAGAAAATAAGGATGGCGTGGTGACAGCTGAATATCCCCCCTCCATTTTTAAAGAAATAACAGATGAAAGCCTCAAACGCAGTCCTTATCTCCATGAGATAAGGGAAACGGGGAAAACATATATAGGTGACGTGGAACTGGCATGGAAGGGAGCGGCAGAGGACAGGGTCCAATCTGTGATCGTCGCCGTTCCCAAGTATGATGCAGAGGACAATTTCTCCGGAGTAGTATTAACAGGCCTCTCCCTTTCCGCAATCATTGACCGCTATACCAAAGTCAAGAGCGAAACATCAGGATGCGGCTGGATAATAGACAGCAGCGGAGCCATATTCGTACGTCCTGACAAGACCCATGCCTGTATGGGACTGAAAACACTGGGAAACGCTAAAACTCTCGGCGGAGCATCCCTGAAAGATGTCTTGGCCGAGGGGAAAGAGGGCTACAGAGAGTGCGTACTTCCCATGGAGGGGGGAGGGACAAAAAAAAGCATTATAGCTTACGCTCCGGTTAATGCAGGCTCGAAACGCTGGTTCATCGCAATCACCACACCCTACAATGAGACAGTCCTGCTGGCGCGAAAGGGTTTTGGAAACATCATATTCGGGACCCTCGGACTTATTATCGTGGTTATTATCGCCGGCATCTCGACAGCTTACTCCGGCGCAAAGCAACTGCGTCTCAAGGAAGAACTGAAGCGACTCAGAGAAAGGGAGGAGTGGCAGAAAAAACTGCTAAAAGAGCATAAGACAACAGAGGGCGTTATTGAAGGATCACCAATCCCCACCTTTGTGCTGAACAGGGAACACCGCGTCATCCTCTGGAACAGAGCATGCTCGGAACTGACAGGCTTTAGCGCCGGTGACATGATAGGCACAGATCAGCACTCCGTCCCTTTTTATAAGACCAAAAGACCTACTATCGCCGATATAATCATCGATTACGATATCGACACTCTCGAAAAATACTACGGTTCCAAGAATGTACAGAAATCGGTGGCGGTTAAAGGGGCCTATGAGGCCATTGACTACATCGAAAATCTTGGAGGGAAAAACCGCCACATATATTTTCTGGCTGCCCCGATATACGAAGAGAGCGGGAAAGTCATTGCGGCAATTGAAACCATTCAGGATGTGACTTTGCAAAGAGAAATGGAGATCAGGCTGGAGGAATATGCCGAGACCCTCCAGAACGAACTGACCGAAAACATCAATCTCCGTAAGAAAATCGAAAACCTGTTCAATTATCTTCAGCCCATCGTAGACAGCCTGCCGGAAAAGATATTTGATATCAACAGCGAAGGGATCATCAACTATGTGAGTCGTGACATGAAAGAAGAGGGGGAGATAACATCTCAAAGGTTCGGAGGAAAACACTTTGCGGATTTTGTTGACCCGGAAAACAGGCAATTCGTCCTGGGCATATGGGAGAATGCGAAAAGGGGAATATTCGACCCCTACGAGATGACGGTAACCGCGAAGGACGGCTCGAGGAGAAACCTGCTGATAACACCCCGGCCGGTGAAGGGGACCGACCGCTATATCCTCGTTCAGAGAGACATCACAGAATTCAAAGCCCTGGAGAAAAAGTTCTACGAGAGCCAGAAGCTTGCCGCCGTCGGGCAGTTGTCGGCCGGTATAGCCCACGAGGTCAGGAATCCACTGTCCTCGATAAAGATGAGTCTTCAGATCCTTGAAAAACGTATGAAGCCGGAGGGAAACGATTCGAAAAGATTCCAGATCGCCGGGAGGGAAGTCGAACATCTTGAAAAACTCGTTAATGACATCCTCATTTACGCCAGGCCCTCCGATCCCATAAAAAACCCTTCGGGTATAGAAAAGATCATCGACCATGCCCTCGCGATGGCCGAAAAATCTGTGTCAGACAAACACATCCGGGTGGAAACAGCCCTTGCAAAAGGTCTTCCTTCACTGGACGTAGACCCTGCAATGCTGGAACAGGCGTTTCTTAATATCTACCACAACGCCATTGACGCGATGGAGGATGGCGGAAAACTCTCGATATCCGCCAGACAAACAAATGGCCGGGTGCTTATCGAGGTCAAAGATAATGGATGCGGGATCGCTGTTGAAAACATGCCCCATATCTTCAACCCCTTCTTCACCAGAAAGAAATACGGCACGGGACTGGGACTCACACAGGTCAAAAAGATCGTAGATCTGCACCGGGGCACAATAGAAATCTTCAGCGAAGAGGGACGGGGAACCAACGTCGTCGTAACCTTTTCAGCGAAAACAGACGGAGAATATCAGGAACCGGAGAGAAATCTTCAAGACTCTTCGAAGAATCTCTGATAGCACGATATGGAGATTCATTTAAACTTCCACAACAAAGGGAGATAAACAAAACATGTCCAAGATTCTTGTAATTGACGACGACAAATCCATTTGCGAAAGTCTGAAACTCTACCTGACAGAGGAGGGGTATGAAGTGCACACCGCCTCCACCGGCACGGAAGGTTTGAACAAATTTGTAGGAACACTGCCAGATGTGGTGATTCTTGATATAAGACTTCCCGACATAGACGGATTCACCGTCCTTGAGGATCTGCGGGAAGATGACGAAAAGGTCAAGGTAATCATGATAACCGCCTATCACGACATGGAAACAACGATCAAAGCTATGAAGGAAGGCGCCTTTGACTATATTCACAAACCCATCAACGTTGATGAACTGGACATAGCCATCAGAAAGGCGCTGAACACCATAGGGATGGAAAAAAAGATAAGCGGTCTTCTTATGGAACCATCGAGGGATTTCAAGGTTGGAGATATTATAGGTACAGGAAATGAAATGAAAGAAGTATTCAAGACCATTGGCGTTGCCTCCCAGAATAAGGCAACCATTCTGATACAGGGCGAGAGCGGCACGGGAAAGGAACTGATCGCCAAGGTCATACACTACAACACGTCAAGAGATGAGCCCTACATAGCGGTCAACTGCTCCGCCATAGTGGAGACCCTTCTGGAATCCGAGCTGTTCGGCCACGAAAAAGGCTCCTTCACCGGCGCGATAGCCAGAAAACAGGGAAAGTTTGAACTTGCCCGCTATGGCACGGTATTTCTGGATGAGATAAGCGAGATGTCCATAAACCTCCAGGCCAAGCTCCTCAGAGTGCTTCAGGAGATGGAGTTTGAAAGGGTCGGAGGAAAAGACAGCGTCAAGGTAAACGCGAGGATTATAGCCGCAACCAACAAGGACCTCCGAACGATGGTGAAGGAAGGGAAGTTCAGGGATGATCTCTTCTACCGCCTGAACATCGTGTCCATAGACATACCGCCGCTGAGAAAGAGACGTGAAGACATAGAACCGCTCGTGAAATACCTGCTCAATAAGATAAACAGGGAGCTTCACAAACGGATTGCCGGCATTTCCGATAAGATGATGGACATTTTTCTCAAATACGGATGGCCCGGAAATATCAGAGAACTGGAAAACCTGCTGGTCAGAGCCGCTGTTGTTTCGAAGGGACAGATCCTCGGGAAGGAAGACTTTCCTGATCTCATGGAAGACACGATCAGTGGAGAAACGGACAGGGCCATCGTCCGGGATGAGCCGGACAGGCCCATGACCCTCGACGAAATAGAAGAAATGCATATAAGAAAGGTTATCAGGGAAAATGACAGGAACAAGGGAGAAATCTGCAAGGTTCTCGGAATCTCACGGCCTACCTTTGAGAGAAAACTGGAAAAATACGGCATCACCTTCGAAAAGGACCGAGGGATAGACCAGACAGACCAAAAAAAAGGGCCCTGACACATCTGCCACGGCCCTTCATTAAACATTCAAACGGTATTCATGGTTTTTTAATTAAAAATTCAACATTCAACACTCACAATTGTTTCTCTAACCCCGATAAAAAGGGATAAGTGCGATAACGAAGTTGCTTTCTACGAGAAAGCAACTTCTATCTTACTAATGCGCCTCAGCCATCGCCAGCTGTATATATATCATCGACAGCATGACAAAAACCAGAGTCTGGATGGCGGATGTGAAGATCATCAGCACGAAAACCGGAAGCGGAACAAGAAATGGAACCAGCATCAGGACGATTGCCAGTACGAGATCCTCACCCATGATATTGCCGAACAGACGCACTGAGAGAGAAAGCGGACGCGCGAGGTGACTTACGATTTCGATGGGCATCATTATGGGTGCCATCCACCAGACAGGCCCTAAAAACTGCTTTACATATTTGAAACCATGTACCCGGACTCCCACTATATGGACTCAAACCCGGGGATAATACCCAGCAGGTTGGCGGTGAGAATAAAGAGGGCAATTGTCGCTATCAGGGGGAAGAATTTGAGACCGGTAGGCCCCATGACATCGAGCATCAGATCCCTGATACTCCCCAGAATCACTTCAAACACATGTTGAACTCTTCCGGGATATATGCTGAGTCTCCGTGTTACCAGGAAAGAAAACAGGGCCAGCAATAGCATAATAACCCAAGTATACGTCACATGAGGTGGAAGGGGAAGTTTATCTAAAAATAAAAAGGGATGCATTTTTCTTTTCGAACCTCCTATAATGGATTTTTCAAATTCGCGCCTATAACCGTTAATATGACATTTATCACAACCAGCGAAAGGCCGAGTAGAAGCCCGAATACATCAGCCGGAGCCCTGGTTATGACAAAAAAGAGCACAATTCCCGTAACGATAAACCTTATATAATATTTTGCCATCATAAAAGGCTTTGCTCTATCCGCATGCTTCAAAAAGGAACTCCTAAGATCTCTGGAGAGCCAGTGAAAATTTACTATGCTGATAATGCCTCCCAGCAGCACCCCCAGCGTAAACCTGCCCGGTAGGAACAGAAAACTAAGGATAAGGAATATGCCGAGTACCACCCAGTTTCCTGTCTCAATGTTTTTCTGCATGATGGTTTTTTTTATGTCGACCATCGTTTACAGCCTTATCCAAGGCTTTCTCCTTATCAGGAAAGGTACTTTTTATAAAAAGATAGAAATTCCTGAAGCCAGCGGCAACACCTATCAACAAAAACAGGGGGGTAAAAATATTATTCGTCCCCAGCTTTTTGTCGAGATACACCCCGATCATGAGACACCCAAAGATTGCTATAACCATGGCAAGGCCAAGGCTCGCAGCATATCCCATCTGGAATGCCATCTTCTTCTTGCTAGTCTTCTTGCCGGTCTCCCCCATCGCCGAGCCGCCTATAACACAGTGGTTTTGTGAAGTCAATCAATATTGAGGGCTCCGAACCCCCTATTACAGCCTGAATCTCGCGTCGATCTTCAATCTGCGTTTGACCGGCATGTTGATAATATTGCTGATGCCGGTCTCCCGCGAAATATCCGACAGTGACTTTTCAATCTCATTTTCAGTGGGCGCTATAAATGTGAACCAAACATTATATTCATAGTCCCTCAGATAATTATGGGTGACACCCCTGTACGAATTGACAATATCCACAAACTTCTCCAGCCTGTCGGCGGGCACCTTCGCGGCACACAATGTACTCGTGAACCCAAGATTTCCGGTATCAAAAACAGCGCCTATCCTGCGGATAATGCCTTCGTTTTTAAGCCTGCCGATACGTTTCAAGGTATCATCCTCATCGATACCAACCCGAGCGCCCAGAGTCCTAAACGGCCTCGCGTCGAGGGGGAAACCGTCCTGTATTATATTGAGAATTTCCCTGTCCAGACGATCCATAATAATTTCAATTTCCACTTTTTTATAACCCGTCATCCGGTGTTATGTAAACCAGTCTATTTTACTGTAATTACATTCTTATTTAGTTCCAAAATCTTAGCCCCAATTCCCTTCACCATCAGAATGTCTTCCACCTTCACAAAAGGGCCGTTGGCTTCTCTGTACTGCACTATCCTTTCAGCGTACTTCGGCCCAATTCCATTCAGATTGGCCAGCTCTTCCACTGTGGCAGTATTGATGTTGATTTTTCCCCCTTCATCAGCCAGCGCAAGAGGGACCATTGATATCACAAACAAAACCACAACCAGAAATACAAGCTTTCTTTTACAATTCTTCATATTCAACCTCCTTAGTCCAGTGACGGGTTATAAAAAACGTGGATTATACTGTGGGGAATTAGTGTCACAGATTAAATATTAACTATTCACAATGATTGTCTTTGGACATCACTGATATAAAACCTAATTATTTAAGATGTTACACCTTCATCCTCTCTAAAATATTGTATTGTTTTTTTGAGGCCTTCTTCCAGGTCGGTTTCCGGTTCCCATCCAAGTTTTTCTCCGGCCAGTGTGATATCGGGCTGGCGTTGTCTGGGATCGTCCTGCGGGAGGGGGCCGTACACAATTTTTGATTGTGAATCTGTCAGGTCTATGATTTTCTCGGCCAGCTCGAGCATGCTGAATTCGCCGGGGTTTCCCAGGTTTACGGGACCGATGAAGTCATTTGGACCGTTCATCATCCGGATCATTCCCTCTATCAGGTCGTCGACATAGCAAAAGGATCGCGTCTGGGTTCCGTCACCAAAGATGGTAATGTCCCGATTGTTCAGGGCCTGAACGATGAAGTTGCTGACAACCCGGCCGTCGTTCGGGTGCATTCTCGGCCCGTAGGTGTTGAATATCCGGATTACCCTGATGTCGACATTGTTCTGCCGGTGGTAGTCGAAAAAGAGAGTCTCTGCGCAGCGTTTACCCTCATCATAACAGGATCTTATGCCGATGGTATTGACGTTACCCCAGTAATTTTCGATTTGTGGGTGGATGGCGGGGTCTCCGTAGATCTCGCTTGTGGAAGCCTGAAGGATCCTGGCTTTTACCCTTTTTGCCAGCCCAAGCATGTGGATGGCGCCCATGACGCTGGTCTTGACGGTTTTCACCGGGTTGTACTGGTAGTAAACGGGCGAGGCGGGACAGGCCAGATTGTATATCTGGTCCACTTCGAGGAAGATTGGCTGCACCAGATCATGGCGTATCAGCTCGAAGTTGGGTTTTCCAAGGAGGTGGCTCACGTTCTGTTTTCCGCCGGTGAAGAAATTATCCAGGCACAGAACGTCATGGCCCTCCGCGACCAGCCGATCACAGAGATGTGAACCGAGAAACCCGGCACCGCCGGTAACCAGAATGCGATGTTTCATAATTTTATTCCTATATTCCTAAAGGACTAAAGGTAATGGTCCTTCTCCCGTTTAGTTGAAGAAGAGGATCCTAAGGATTCCAAGGTTGTCTTTCTTTCATAGCCTTCTGCGCTATATCTTTCTTCCTTTCACTCGACCCCTCGAACCCTTGACACCTTGAACCCTTCTGATAACTGCAACTAATCGGGAGATGATCCAACACTATTAACGCACCACTTATATGTCTTTTCTATGCCTTTCTCAAGGGAAGTTTTCGCGATCCAGCCTTTGTCTCGGATTTTGGAGATATCGAGCAGTTTCTTCGGGGTGCCGTCCGGTTTTGTGTCGTCCCATTCCATCCGGCCTTTGTAGTCTGTAATCCACGATATCATTTTCGCGAGTTCCCTTATGGTTATGTCTTTACCGGCTCCGATGTTAACGAATTCGCCTGTGTCCTTCGCGTCATAATTTTCCATGAGAAGGACGACGGCGTCGGCCAGATCGTCCGCGTAGAGAAATTCTCTCTGCGGCGCTCCGGTTCCCCACAGGGTGACTTTGTCGGGGTGGATACCGAATCCCGCGAGGTGCTTTGTGATCAGCTCCGGGTCATCGGGTGAATCCGCCGGCAGGTTGTTCCCGAATCTCTCAAGGTCGCGCGCGATTGCGCCGTAATCTTCCCGGAAAAGGAGCCCAGCCAGATGGAATCTGCGTATCAGAGCGGGCAGAACATGCGAGGTCTCAAGATCGAAGTTGTCTTCCGGGCCGTAAAGGTTTGTGGGCATGACGGACATGAAATTTGTCCCGTACTGCTCGTTGTAATACCGGCACAGTTTTATCGCGGCTATCTTCGCTATGGCATAGGGTTCGTTCGTCGGCTCCAGTTTCGATGTCAGGAGATATTCTTCTCTAAGAGGCTGCGGTGCGCCTCTGGGATAGATGCAGGAGGAGCCGAGGTTCAGGAGTTTTTTGACTCCATACGCGCGGGAAGCGTGGATAACATTGGCCGCTATCATTGTGTTTTCATAGATAAACTGTGCTTTGTATGTGCTGTTGGCTAATATCCCCCCAACCTTTGCCGCGCACAGAAAAACGTATTCGGGCCGCTCCTTTTCAAAGAAGTCTTCAACATCCTGCTGCCTCGTGAGGTCAAGCTCCTCATGAGACCTGAAGATGAGTCTTTTGTACCCGTTCGCTTCAAGCCTTCTTCTAATAGCGGAACCCACCATCCCGCGGTGGCCGGCGATATATATCCTGCGGTCTGTCTGGTTCATTTGGTGTATCCCTTCACCACAACAATTCTCTGTTTCGCTTAATATGACAAGCCTTTGAGCTTTCTCACGAAAATGTCAACAATTTAAGATGTACTCCATTGTGTATACCACTTTATGAATCTTCTTATTCCCTCTTCTATCGGCGTTGAGGGTTTGAATCCTGTGTCATCTACAAGGTCGTCTATGTCGGCAAAGGTCGCGGGAACGTCTCCCGGCTGAAGGGAAAGCATCTTCTTTTCCGCTTTCATCCCGAGGGCGTTTTCAATGATCTCGATAAATTTCATGAGTTCAACGGGATTGTTGTTACCGATGTTGTATATCCTGTATGGCGCGAAGCTCGTTCCGGGGTCCGGCCTGTCGCCGCTCCAGTTCGCGTCCGGCGCCGGAATCCGGTCCATTATCCTGACAATGCCTTCTATTATATCGTCTATGTAAGTAAAGTCTCTCTTCATCCTGCCATGATTATAGATGTCTATCGGTTTCTTGCTAAGAATGGCGTCGGTGAAGAGAAAGAGTGCCATGTCAGGTCTTCCCCAAGGGCCGTATACCGTGAAGAACCGCAGGCCGGTGCAGGGGATTTTGTAGAGGGCCGCATAGGAGTGCGCCATGAGTTCATTCGCTTTTTTCGTGGCGGCGTAGAGACTTACCGGATGATCGACGTTGTGGTGCACTGAAAAGGGCATCGCGGTATTCGCTCCATAAACGGAGCTGGACGAGGCGAATACGAGGTGCGGGACGTTCCCGCGGCGGCAGCCTTCGAGGATATTGATGAAGCCGACAAGGTTGCTCTCCACGTACGCATGCGGATTTTCAAGACTGTAGCGCACACCCGCCTGAGCGGCCAGATGAACGACACGATCAAATGCATGATCGGCAAAGAGCTTCCCCATACCTTCCCGATCGGATAGATCAAGGCGAACAAAACTAAATTTGTCAAACGGCTTCAGGATATCAAGACGCGCCTCTTTCAACCGCACATCATAGTAACTGTTAAGATTGTCAAGGCCGACGACGCTGTAACCGTCATTGAGCAGACGCCTGCACAGGTGAAATCCTATGAAGCCGGCCGCACCGGTAACCAGGATGCAATTTTTAGTGTTGAATTTTGAATTTTTAATTTGAAACACCTCGACTACAATGTTGATTTATGAATGTTTTAATCGGGGACAGGTTTAAACCTGTCCCCACTGGTATATCTTTATTCTAATACCGCAAGTGTCGTGTCGATATCTTCATCAGTGTGCGCAAGGGAAACAAAAGAAGTCTCGAACTGTGAAGGGGCAATCATTACTCCCCCCGCCAGCATTTTTCCAAAATGGTGTGAAAAGAGCTCCGTATCACTCTTCGCGGCCGAGGCAAAATCGGTGACGTCTTCCGGGGTGAAGAAGAGGGTGAACATGGAGCCCACACGGTTTATCCGGTGCGAAATTCCCTTTTCTTCAAATGTTTTTTTGATTCCGGCGCACAGGCGCGCGGTTTTTTCCTCAAGCGCGTCGTACACGCCGGGTTTTTGCAGGCAGTTGAGGGTCGCGATACCCGCCGCCATGGCGAGGGGATTCCCCGAGAGTGTTCCGGCCTGATAGACCGGCCCCATCGGTGCCAGCTTCTCCATTATTTCCCTCCTGCCCCCGAAGGCGCCAACCGGGAGACCGCCTCCGATAATTTTCCCGAGACATGTCAGATCCGGCTCGATGCCGGCAATATTCTGAAAACCGCCATATGTCAGTCTGAAACCGGTGATCACCTCGTCAAATATCAGGAGGATGTCCTTCTCTGCGGTAATCTCACGCAACCCTTCGAGAAACCCTGGAGCCGGCGGAACAACGCCCATGTTCCCGGCAACCGGTTCAACAATGACACATGCAATATCATCTCCATACAGGTCTACCGCGGACTTTGCCGCTTCGATATCGTTATAGGGAACAGTAAGCGTTAATTTCGCGAGTTCTTCAGGCACGCCGGGACTGCCTGGTATACCCAGTGTCGCGACGCCCGATCCCGCCTTTACCAGAAGCGAATCGGCATGGCCGTGGTAACACCCCTCGAACTTTATTGATCGCGCTCATCGCGGCCTCTGTTCCGGAACTGACCATCCGCACCATATCGATCGACGGGATTGCATCGACAATAAGTCTTGCCATCTCTATTTCCATCTCCGTCGGAGCGCCGTAACTTGTGCCCCTCTCCGCGGCCTGCCTTATCGCGTCCACTACTGTGGGGAAGGCGTGTCCGAGGATCATCGGTCCCCACGAGCCGATGTAGTCTATATATTCTCTCCTATCAACATCATATACCTTCGAACCGGAGGCCCTGTCTATAAAGGTCGGATCATATCCTACCGCCCCGCAGTCGCGCACGGGGCTGTTCACACCACCCGGTATGTATTTCTGCGCCTCCTGAAAAAGCGATCTTGACATATCCATCTAAAAATACTCCATACTGCTTTTTTTGAATTCCTCAAGACTTCGGAGAATTTTGTATTTCCTGACACCGATGGTCGAAGAGACACCTGCTGTAAATTCCCCAGATGCACCATTGTGAAGATATTATATACACCCTCAAGGGGAGGAGTCCTCTCATAACAATGGGATATCTCTCTGTAAGACGCGAGGAGGGATCCTGCCTCTTCACATCTCTCTTCAGGAACAGCCCAGACGACCATGGCATTCTCGGAGAAACCCGCACGCTGGTGTCTCAGTACCGCGCCGAATCTGCGCATGATTCCCTTTTTATTCAACTTTTTCAGGACATCGATTACATCGCTTCCACTTATTCCGATTTTTTTTCCGATGGTGTCAAAAGGCCTTTTCTCAAGGGAAACATCTCCCTGTACCTGTTGCGCGACTCTTTTTTCCATATCTGTTATTACAGCCATAATTCACTACTTTCCGATTGATCATCTCCCGCGGTTTCCATACCACATGCGGATATTTTTTGACAAATATTTCTTGACAACTGTTACCTTCACGATTAGATAAAGCAAGTCGTTTTTTCATGTTAATCCTATTCCGGCGAATAAAGAGAGTCTGGAGCAGGACCGTATCATGGGGAAATCGGCAAATAAATAATACAGAGGAGGAATTTTATTATGAGGAAATCTTTAAAAGGCATCGCCATTTTCATGATCAGCATGGGGCTTCTGCTTGTAACTGCCGCTATCGCGTTCGCGGCTGAGGCTTCGCCTGACACCATCGCCAACAACAAGGCACTGGTAATCGCATGCAGCGTTATCGCCGCTGCCATAGCGATGGGATTTGGCGCGATCGGCGCTGGCAGCGGAATGGGTCAGGCAACTGGTGGCGCTTCAAACGCCGTTGGCAGAAATCCCGATTCGCAGGGAAAAATTATGCTCACCATGCTGGTCGGTATGGCTATGACCGAGTCCATCGCTATCTACGCGCTGGTCATATCCCTGGTCATTCTTTATGCAAATCCGTTGATCAAGTACGTGGCCGGATAATAACGCACCCGAAAGGCTTTATCGAAAGAGGGGAGGGACGAATAAAAAGTGTTCCTCCCCTCTTTGTCTTCTATTAATGCGCCGTAGCGTTGCCCCTCTGTGGGCAACGTATGGTTCAAAACTGTTTGGGCTATCTTATTCATCGGTAATTACAGTCTTCGAGCGCAGGGTCTTTTTATCAGATTGAATGTGTTTCAATCGGAGCACCTTTTCCTTTGCCTTCTTTGATCGTCTCCTCTTCTGCCGTTTTATTTTCTCAATCTTCTGGCGCTGCAGGCTTGCCTTTCCCTTCTTTATCCGCTCTATTCTGTCAAGCAGGATGCGTCTCGCAAAAAACCGGTTCAGTTCCCTGGAGCGCTCCTGCTGGCACTTTACTGAAAGTCCGGTAGGAATATGCATGAGAAACACACAGGAGGAGGTCTTGTTTACCTTCTGTCCCCCTGGGCCGGATGCCCTGACAAAGGT
>JAFDAR010000050.1 GCA_019313735.1 Deltaproteobacteria bacterium
AAGCTGCGCTCCGGGATATCCTCCATAGAGCTGGCAGACAAGCTTACGACCCGTGACACCGGTATCAGCGGCACTGCATGAATGAACCGCCTGCCATTCTCCCGTGGGATTAAATATGAAATCGGTCTTGTCATTCACCCACTGACCCAGACAATCAAAGGCTATCTTCCTCGCGGTTTCCTCTATTTCTTCGTTTTCCGCCACATGACGATAATCAATAGCGTTGGACATCAGGACCTTTGAGACATGTGTCGGCTTGCCATTCTTATCATAATTCACCGTTACCTGCCCTTTTCCGTCAGGGGCAAACATGGGATTTCCACAATCTTCGAAGACCCTCATCATTTTGTTAACCAGAACATAGGGGAGAGGAAGCAGTTCCGGGGTTTCATCGCAGGCATATCCATACATGATCCCCTGGTCTCCCGCGCCGATCTCTCTATGTTTTCCCAGTTCGGCACGCCGCGTCATTGTACCCCAGAGACAATACGGTCTGTCGTAAATTCTTCTCAATATTCACATATATCCTTGTGGAAACTTCCCCGCCTACGATGCAGAATCCCTTCCCCAGAAATACCTCAAGGCCACAATGGGGCATGGTATTTATTTCCATCCCGACCTTTTTTTCCTCATCCAGTATCTTGGCTATGATATTTGCCGCAATCGTATCAGCCACGATATCGGGATGTCCTATTTTGATTCCCTCAGACGTTATTTGCATGTTCTTTCCTCTTTTCCATTCTTTGTTGGATCTCCGGAGGTGAAAGGACACCACCCGATATAATCAAGGTAAATGCTTCTTCGACAGTCATATCAAGATGGATCACATCCGTCTCCGGTATCATTATGTAGAACCCTGATGTAGGGTTCGGCGTGGTGGGAATAAACAGATTTATGCATTCTTGCGATGTCTTTGATTGTACCTCTCCCCGACTTTCACCAGTAACAAAAGCTATTGAATACAACCCTTTACGGGGATATTCTATAAGAACTGCTTTTTTGAAGCTCTCTCCCTTATCACTAAGTACGGCCTCAACAAGCTGTTTTAACGCGTTATATATGCCCCTCACCAGGGGTATCTTGCTCACAAGTTTCTCGCCCAGCACAACGCCCTTCTTGCCAATATAACTCTTTGTCACAAGGCCCGCGATAAAGATAAGTATCAGCGTAATTATCACACCGAGACCCGGTATGTGAAAGGGGAGTATCTGGTCGGGATGAAACCTGGCGGGGATAATTCTTACCAGCTTGTTCATCATCCCTATGATAAAATAGAAGACATAAAATGTCACACCAACGGGAATAATCGCGGCTATCCCCGTCAGAAAAACACCCTTGATTTTTTTCCGGATTTTCTTTACCATCCCCTGCCTCTCAAGAATATGGGGTGTATATCAGAAAGCTCTATCCACTGCAATAGCAAAGGCGGGGCATACGGCCCCGCCATCTCAAAAATCCCAAGTTATAACAATCGTTACGAAGCCAATGCTTTCTTCTTAATCCTGTTTTTATCATCAAGCAACACACACCTGGGTATCCAGCCTTTCGCTAAATCCTCTTCAACCAGCACATAGCTTGCGATAATTATGATATCACCCCTTGAAGCTTTTCTCGCAGCAGCCCCGTTCAGACATATAACACCGGATTCCCTTGCGCCCTTGATCACATATGTGGAAAACCTCTCTCCATTGGATACATTGTATATGTCAACCTTTTCATAAGGGAGCAGATCCGCAGCATCCATAAGATCTTCGTCAATGGTTATGCTGCCCTCATAGTAGAGATCGGCATCGGTAACAACCGCCCTGTGAAGCTTTGATTTCAGCATTGATCTTTGCATTTTTTCACCCGCCTATTTATGATTCTGTTGATTAATGGTCTTTTCGCCCAATCTTAAGCGTTATGCTCAAAAAATCATCCTCGGAATATCAACTATATATACCCCAAGGACATTTCCTACGGGGCACCTGCGGTTGTTTTTTTCGCATGCCTTGACCTTGAACAAAAAACCCTCATAACTCACCAAAATCATTTATTTTCCCCAAACACATAATTATCTATAAGTCTGGGTGTCCCCACCCAGACAGCCAGGGCCAGCATAGATCTTCCATCAAGACGCTCGACATCTTTCATGGTCTCGACATCACATATCTTGGCATAATCTATTCTGATACCGGGGTGTTTCTCAATAAAACCCTTCACTTCACTTATTATTACGCCGGCATCCCGCTCACCCTGATCATAAAGGCTCCCGGCAAGTTTGAGTGAACGGCTCAGGCTCAACGCGGACTCTCGCTCATTTTCTTTAAGGTACGCATTCCGGGAACTCATGGCGAGGCCATCTGGTTCTCTGACCGTCGATATACCCACAACCTCAATATCCATGTTGAGATCGGTCACCATTCTCTTTATCACCACAAGCTGCTGAAAATCCTTCCTCCCGAAGATGGTGACATGGGGTTTGACGATATTGAACAGTTTTGCGCAGACGGTCGCCACTCCCCTGAAATGGGTGGGTCGCGTCAAGCCGCAGAGATTTGTGGTTATATCTTCAACTGTTATGTAAGTATGATAATTTTCAGGATACATCTGCGAATTCGGCGGATAGAAAATAACGTCTACTCCGACATCTCGGGAGAGTCTCTCATCCCTTTCAAAATCTCTGGGATATTTGTCCAGGTCTTCACCTGGGCCAAACTGCGTGGGGTTCACATATATGCTGGTTACAAGACAGTCCGATCGTTTTTTTCCCTCTTCCATCAGTTTTAGATGTCCGTTATGAAGATAACCCATGGTAGGGACAAAGGCGATCTTTTTACCCCTCAGCCTGAGAGATTCTGATAGATTCTGCATATCGCGCACTGTCGTGATAATCTCCATACGGCAATCACTCCACAAAAAAAGCCTCTCCGCTTTGAAACGGGAGGCTTGAAAATCACGCGCACACTGTTTTTAACCCTCTTCCGTCCCAGTCCATAAATGGATCCAAGCAGACTCTTTTGGGCATCTACCAGAAGATCATTTTCCTGTCAAGAAATTTATGCATGGATATTATAATGACACTTGCAATCCTGTCACGGATAGTTTAGATTCGGTGTCCTTGTAGAAAGTCAAAATTCGGAAGTTTTGTGATTTTTAATGAAACGGCGCGTTACCGGCTATTGACAAACCAATATCAGGGATTAGAATATCAATTTGAGATTACCTTTATTATAAAAACCTTGACCCACAACGGGAAGGAGCAGCAATGTCATCTCTATATGTATGCAAGAAGACACAAAAGCTCATCGTAGAGCCCTGCGATGACACTACCTGTGAGTGGTGGTTAAAAAATGAGACCTTTTGCAATTGCACCTGGGTTGCATGTAACTATGGCCCTTTTACGCTTGAAGAAGTTGGCGATATGATGGGTGTTACCAGGGAAAGAATAAGACAGATAGAGGCAAAAGCTCTCAAGAAGCTACAGCACAAGAAGAGAAAGGATCAATTGATTGACTTTGCAGCAATGCAAGGTATCGAATAGTAAGGTCTGCTATGAATTGACAGGTCATGAGTTACACCTTTTTTCTTGATTTTAACTTGTCAAAAAATTTTTTCATATGTTTTCTTATCTCTGCCCTCGAAAATAGAAGTGCGGATATCTCGAATTCGTATTCCAGGGCTGTGGCCCTGTCAAGACGCGGAACAATATCTGATATCCTCTTTACAGCTTCGACCGCTCTGGCAGGTCTTAGGGAAATTTCACCTGCAACCGACATTGCGTCTTCCATAAATTTCTCCGGCGGGGATACCTTGTTCACAAGGCCGATCCTGAGTGCCTCTCTCGCCCCGATGGGTTCACCCAGCATGGCGATTTCTTTTGCTTTGGCGGTTCCGACGATTCGCCTGAGCGGATCGAATAACGGATTCAGACCAAACTTCAGCTCAGGATGACCGAATATAGCCGTCTCAGAGGCAATAACCATGTCGCATACAGTGACAAGATTAAATCCCCCCCCAAGGGCTATCCCGCTTACCGCAGCGATAACAGGTTTTCTGAATGTGTAGATCTTCTGAAGGCTTTTGATCATAATCCTCATATAATTTTCAAACTCGTCACCTTCCAGTATTGATATTTCTTTCAGATCAATACCGGCAGAAAATACATTATCTCCTCCGGTAAGTATGACAGCTTTAACAGAATCGTCTTTTTCCAGCTGGCTGAAACAATGCAACAGCTCATACCTCATCTCGCTGGAAAGTGCATTCATTTCACCAGGACGATTCAGCGTCAGAATAGTGTAGCCTCCTTCTCTTGTGATCAGTATTGTATTATATTTCATTTGTCATATCACATCCCACGTGCCGGTTTATACAAATAGCTGATGCCGGTTCCGATTCCCCTGAATTCTTCGGAGATGGCAGAGATTGTTTCACTTGCGATATACCGAAGCAGGCTCTTTCGTTTTTTCTCAGGGTAAATGACTTCTGCCTTGCCCTCTATTCCTGCGAGATTTGTCGCTATATCGATTGCGTATTCCATATTACCGAGATCGTCAACGAGACCTGCCTTGAGGGCCTGCCTGCCGGTAAATATCCTTGCATCGGCAATGTCTTTCATGTTCTCCCTGGAAAGATTCCTGTTTGATGATACTACCTCTATGAACTGACTGTGAATATCATCAATTACGCCCTGAACAAGGCGTTTATCAGCGATTGTCATTTCACGCACCGGAGACCCTACATCCTTATATCTGCCTGCTTTGATAACTGTGGCCTTCAACCCTATCTTTTTCAACAGATCTTCTATTTGAGAAAACTGGGCTATGACTCCTATGCTTCCGGTTATTGTACCGGGATTAGCAATAATTCTGTCAGCGGCACATGCAATATAATATCCCCCCGATGCCGCGACAGTTCCCATTGAGACAACTACTTTCTTGGATTTCTTCAAGCGCAGCACCTTGTCATATATCTCCTGAGAAGGAACTACTGCTCCGCCCGGTGAATTTATACGCAGTACAACTGCCTTAACCTTATCATCTTTCTCATATTTATCCAGCAGTCTGACGGTGTCCCTCGAATTGCTCAGAACGCCCTCTATCGTTACAACACCGATCTTGTCTTTGTCTTTAAAGGAAAAATCCTGATTCTTCTCGCCGAAAAAAACAAGCATGCGAAGAGCCAGGAAGAAGAGCACACCGACAATAGCAAGAAGCAGGAAGCCTAAGATCACGGGATGTTTTTTCATTAATCCTCTCTCAAAAGAGATGATTTTCTATAAATGGTCAAACCTTTATGCCTGCCAGCATATCACCAAGATTGGAAACAACTTTCTCATTATTGTTTAGATACTGTTTCTTGGATGTATCATCAGAAGCCTTTTCTAATTCCTTAATACTCAGACCTATTTTATGGTTTACAGCATCAATATTCTTTATAACCGCTGACACAACATCTCCAACAGAATAGATGTCTCTGGCAGATTTAATCCTCTCGTGGCTTATCTCGGAGATATGAACCAAACCCTCTATGCCCTCTTCTATTTCAACAAAGATGCCAAAGTCCGTAATATTTGTCACTTTCCCGGTAATTATAGACCCTGGAGCATATCTGGATGCAAGCTTTTCCCATGGATTCTCCTCAAGCTGTTTGATTCCAAGGGAAAACTTCTCCGCATCCACATCAATCCCCAAAATCACCGCTTCAATCTCCTGGCCCTTTTTATAGAATTCCGACGGGTGCTTTACCCGCTTTTTCCAGGAAATATCCGATACATGTATCAAACCGTCAATATCGTTTTCAATTCCCACAAAAATACCGAAGTCCGTAATATTTTTTATCTCACCCTTTATAACGGTCCCTTCGGGATATCTTTCTTTAAGCTCTATCCACGGATTAGGCATTGTCTGCTTGAGGCCAAGCGATATTCTCTTGTTTTCAGGATTCACATTCAACACCATTACCTTTATGACATCACCTACAGATAATATTTTGGAGGGATGTTTTATCTTCTTGGTCCAGAACACCTCGGATACATGCACAAGTCCCTCAACTCCCGGTTCAATTTCAACGAATGCCCCATAATCCATGAGACTTACAACTTTCCCCTCTATAATGGACCCAACGAGATATTTCTCGACAATGGTATCCCATGGATTTTCTGTAAGCTGCTTAAGACCCAAAGACACTCTCTCTTTTTCTCTGTCAAAACTGAGGACCTTAACGGTTATCTTGTCGTCCCTGGAGAATGTCTCCGACGGATGTCTTATCCTTCCCCAGGACATATCGGTAATGTGTAACAATCCGTCTATGCCTCCCAGATCTATAAACAGGCCATAATCAGTTATGTTCTTTACAATACCCTCTATTACTTTACCTTCTTCCAGGGTTTCAAGTGTCTCTTTCTTTTTCTCTTCCCTTTCTATTTCCAGTATGGCTTTTCTGGACAGGACAACATTGTTTCTCTTTCTGTCGTATTTCAGAATCTGGAAATCCATAACCTGCCCGATATACCTGTCAAGATCCTTTACAGGATGCACACTGACCTGGGAACCCGGAAGAAAGGCTGGAAATCCGATATCAACCGAAAGAGTATTAATTCGGCATCCTTTCTCCGGTCTACTAGAACTTCGATCTCATCACCCACAGAAATCGTTATATTACCATCGCTATCTGTAACTTCATTAAGATAAAGAACGCCTTCTGTCTTGTAGCCGACATCAACCATCGCCGCATCATCATTTATCTGGACTATTTTCCCCATCACAACCTTACCGATGGCTACGTCCTGCAGATTCTGTTCGTAGAGTTCCACAAAGCTTATATCCTCTTCCTCTTTCTGAAACTCTACCCCCTCAACATGTTCTACTTCTTTCTTTTCCGGTTCAGTTATTAAGTTATCTTCGTTAACCATTAACAAAATACCCCCTGACATTTTTCTAGGACTACATTTAATTTTTTTATCTAACATACTGAAAGTAAAATATCAAGCCTGGTTATGCCCCCCAGGTCTGCGGCAAACTTGATTAAAAGCTCGAAAAAGGTTACAATTTATAAAATATTATGAAATCAGAC
>JAFDAR010000330.1 GCA_019313735.1 Deltaproteobacteria bacterium
GGCGATGAGATCAGTCTATGACCTGGTGGAACGCGTCTGCAGAACAGATGCCACCATACTTTTCCACGGAGAGACAGGCGTGGGGAAGGACAGAATTGCCGAAGAGATACATGCCAAGTCGAATCGTGCCGAAAAAGGGATTTTTGTAAAGATCAATTGCGGGGCAATCCCCGAAACGCTTCTCGAGAGCGAACTGTTTGGGTACGAAAAGGGGGCATTTACGGGAGCCAGCAGAGAAGGGAAACCGGGGTTATTTGAAGTGGCCGATAAAGGGACTCTTTTTCTGGATGAAGTGGAGTCAATGCCGCTTGCCCTTCAGGGCAAATTGCTCAGGGTGCTGCAGGATTTCGAGATAACGCGGGTGGGGGGAACAACACCCAGAAAGGTGGACGCGCGGCTGATATGTGCTTCCAATCAGGACTTGAAGGAACTGGTGAGTCAAAAGAAATTCCGTTCGGATCTGTATTATCGCCTGCATGTAATTCCTGTTTATATTCCCCCCCTTCGCGAGAGGGTCGAGGACATACCTCATCTGATAACGCTCTTTCGTAATCGTTTTAACAATAAATATGCCAAAAAAAAGGTCTTCAGCAGTGATGCCATGCATACATTGATCAAATATTCATGGCCTGGAAACGTGAGAGAAATGGTCAACCTGATAGAGCGGCTTGTGGTCATTACCCCCGGCAACCGTATAGACGTAAACGATCTTCCGGCTGAGATATATAAAGTGCCGGAATATGAGAAAATATGTCAGGGAGAGACACTTAAAGAACATTTGCAGTGTGTAGAGATGTCTGTCATCCGCGATGCCATCAACAAATATGGCAACGCAAGGAGGGCTGCGCCACACCTCGGGGTTGATCCCTCAACCCTGACACGCAAACTCAAAAAGACGCAATATCACAACCCTTTGAGCCGGTTCAAGGAATATCCAACCCTAATAATGCAATGGAGCATTATTTTGCCGGATATTCCATTGTGGCCTGATTTCCAATAGATATAGTCTCCTGTTGTCGAACATGATGCAGTCGGGCATTATTTTGCCAGCCCGGTGGTGGCGAGAACGGGTGACATGTAGATTCCAGTGGACGTGTAACTATCCTGATTTACATATCTTATCAGAATATTGAGATTGCAGGCGGGCGGATGGTACGAAAATTGTATAACCTATCTCTAATACCGAGTATACTCGCAATGAAAAATCGCCGCTGGTTTGAACTGAACAGCGAGCGCAGTCCCCGCAACTTGTCGGAGCAAAAGCGGAGAGCCTCGATTATTCAAACAGGGTAAAATGGCTAATAACTATACAGAAGGTTTGTTATGTCGTTAATGAACGCGAAGCAGTACGAGGAGAGTTTAAGGAAGTTGAACCTTAATGTTTGGATGTTTGGAAAGAAGGTGGAGAATGTTGTTGACGATCCCGTTATACGGCCTTCCATGAACGCGGTTGCTCTTACCTATGAGCTTGCGCATAAGCCGGAATTCGAAGAGCTTATGACGGCAACCTCGCACATCACAGGAGAGAAGGTCAATCGTTTTTGCCATATACACCAGAATACGGGAGACCTTGTAAAGAAAACCAAGATGGGGCGGCTCCTGGGACTGCAAACGGGGTGTTGTTTTCAGCGTTGTGTCGGAATGGACACACTGAATGCCTTGTCTATTACTACCTACAATATCGATGCGAAATACGCTACCGGATACAACAAGCGTTTCCTGAAATATCTTGAATATGTACAGGAAAATGATCTCACATGCTGTGGGGCCATGACTGATACCAAGGGTGACAGATCGCTTCCACCGCATAAGCAACAGGATCCCGATATGTTCCTGCATGTCGTGGAAGAGAGGCCGGACGGTATAGTGGTATGCGGCAATAAAGATCATCAGACTGGCGCCGTGAATTCCCATGAGATCATAACCATGCCCACTATTACGATGAGGGAAGAGGACAAGGATTACGCCATCTCTTTCGCCGTTCCAAGCGACACGGAAGGTATCATTTAC
>JAFDAR010000051.1 GCA_019313735.1 Deltaproteobacteria bacterium
GCGCCCTTTACGCCGGAATAAAGCATCAGCAGAATCACGGCTATCACCGCCACCGTAATCAACAGGTTCCTTTTGCCTTTCGTCATCTGTATATCCCTCCCTGTCATGGGGTCAAACCTACACTCTTGACAGTTTTAGTTTCTTTTTCTGCACCCACGCCTCCCAATCTGTCAAGAGTGTAGGTTTGACCCCGTTATTAGACCCCGTTATTAATCCTCTACATCAACAAATCCCCACAATCTTCTTACCTCTACCAGATAGGCCATGAAGATATCATTTATCTCGGTGGATGCAAATCTTTTCTTCCTTTATGTCAAGACAATCCATAAAAACATTCCCGTCAATCGGGATTTCACGGGCGAGCGCCTCCACAATCTCCCGCCTGGAAGAGGGAATTTTCACGCCCTTGAGATAGAGGAGTCCCCTGAAGATAGAGACAAAGGTGGTTATCGATTCCCCTGTCAGCTCCTTTATCATCCTGGTTTTCCCTTCTGTATCCAGGAACCTTTCCCTCAGAAGAAGCAGCTTGCCCTTGATTTCACGCTCGCACTGCAGTCTCAGATGGCGTGGTTCGAAGGATATCTCTTTCAGCACATCCTCGCCATACACCAGGACATACCCCTCCTGCATATTGAGAAATTCAAGCGGATACGAATCGAGAGAAGAGGCAATGTACGATTTTGTCATGAACAGCGGGGTTGCCACGTTCCTTTTCCGCCACCTGGAAACAGTTTCAATCGCCTTATCCAGATGGTCTATGGCCTCTTCGGAAAGGACTATCATAAAATTCAGATCCGATTTCCCGGGTCTGTAGTCTCCCCCTGCCGCGCTGCCGTAAAGGATGACCGATAACAATGCATCGCCATATATCTTGCTGTAATCTCCGGTGATATCGGGAAATATTTTCTCCGGTTTGTCTATTTTTGCCATCTTTCCAGCTTCCTCCCTAATGTTAAAAATCGACAGGATTAACGACGATGCTCATGGCTAAAATCCCCGTCCGGCGCCACCGCCGCCACTCATGCCACCGCCAAAACCTCCAAAACCGCCCCCGAATCCCCCGCCGAAGCCGCCGCCTCCTCCTCTGCCACCCATCAGGAGCATAAGGAGTATAAACGGTAGCATTCTTCTGCCCTGTCTGGTACCCAGGAGAAGAGACATGACAATGAAGAGCATGATAAGAGAGAAGATGCTGCCGCCCTTTTTCTCTCTTGATACCGGCTGCCGGCGCGTCTGTGGCACCCCGGTCAGAGAAATGCCGGCATCTTTCGCGATTACCGATGACACGGCAACCACCGCGCTTGACAATCCTTTGTCATAATCGTTCTTCCTGAGCCAGGGAATCACGTACTGATCCAGGATACTTCCCACGAGACCGTCCGGGAGTATCCCCTCAACACCATATCCTGTCTCAATCCTGATGCTTCTCTCCTCTACCGCAAGGAATATCAGGACCCCCTTGTCTTCGCCCTTTTTGCCGATACCCCATGCTTCATACAGCCTGTTCGCGTAATCACCGGGATCATCTCCCCCGATATCCTTCATGGTGACCACCACCACTGAAGTTCCCGTCTTTTCAAGAACCTCGCGCGCCAGTGACTCCATGGACTGCGAGTACCTCTGTGAAATGACGCCCGCGAAATCGTTGACCGCGCCTGCTGGTCTCGGAAAACTATCACCCCCATACACACAGGTGACAATCAGGCACACCGCCGTTATCGCAATGAGTGAACCAGCTATTTTCTTTCTCAAATCAGAATACCCCTTCATGGGATCAGTAAAGTGGAGTTCCTCCTGCTCACCGGAGTGACAACTTTTTACGGATGCGGACGCATCGAGCCCTATTGTGCCACAATTATAAATAACAAAGCAACCCCTTTTCATACGGCAACTCCAGCCGGTTTTTGAGCTTGACATGACATGTAAAGTGATATAGGAACTCCCCTTTAAAACTTCACGAGGGAGGAAATATTTTTGGCAGATCACAAATCCGCGGAAAAAAGGGCCAGACAAAGCGAAAAGAGGAGAATGCGAAATGTCTCCGCAAGGTCTCAGGTAAAGACAAGCGTTAAGGCGGCGCTCAAATCCATCGAGGAAGAAGATGTGGAAAAGTCACGCAAGGTACTGCTTGACACAGCAAAAACAATAGCCAAGGCAGTCCCCAGGGGGATATTCCACAAAAACACGGCCGCCCGCAAGATATCAAGATTGACAAAAAAGGTAAACGCCCTCGGATAGTGTCCCGGTATCAGAATCCCGACAGGATATTCCTGTAGGCCTTATCGGCCATATCAATCGACAGCTTCCTGAGGGCTTCTTCCTTGTTCGCGGCAGTTGTGCCGGCATTCACGTTCATAGTATAGGCCTCTCTTCCCGAGAGGCCTTTGTTTATCCAGATAACCTCGCCATTGTCAGCTCTCTCAAACACTACCTCCAGCGTCATGAAGACTCGATCCTCTTTGGCCATGTCACTGCTGCTGTACGCGACGTGGGATGAAGTAATGCTCAATATCTTCCCCATCAAAACCGCGTCCGCCTCATCTTTGCCGGCAACCGGAGTAAACCTGGTACCACTCCTGAAACGGCTGAAAAACGCGTTTCTTATATAGTTCTCAACATTCGCTTCACTAGTCCTGTTGGAAAATTCACCCACAAAGACCTTCTGTATGCCGGCATCTATATTCTCTCCACCAGGAGAAAAATGATACCCGCAACCCATGCAGGAGAACAACAGCAAACCATATATAATCCATTTTATTTTCATGAGAGACCTCCAGGTCAAAGGGGTTACTGATTTCATGAAACCAGTCATTACCATATGCTTTTCTCCAATTTAGTTGAAGAAAAGGGTTCAAGGATTCCAGGGGCCTATAGGGCTCAATGGTTTGTTCTCCAAAGACTTTATCAGTGCCTTTAACATTCTTTCGCTTTCCGCCATGTCTTCATTTCTTTCACTTGAACCCTTGACTCCTTGACCCCTTGAATCCTACTTGATAACAATGTTCACCAGCTTCTTCGGGACATAAATCTCTTTGACTATATCCTTACCCCCTATAAACTGTTTTATTCTTTCGTCATTCAGGGCAAGTTCCTTGATTTTCTCGTCGGATTCGTCCGCGGAGACCTGTATCCTGCTTCGCACCTTTCCATTGACCTGAACAACTATGGTGATCTCTTCCTCCGCGGCAACCGCTTCATCAAAAGAGGGCCACGCAGTTTCGGAAAGCCTGTTCTTTGCACCGATCATTCCCCACAGTTCTTCCGTCATATGCGGCACTATGGGCGACAGGAGGATAATGATGTCTTCCACCGTCTCTCTTACTACAGATAGAGCCTTCCTGTCATCCTTGCCCGGCCGTTCGGTCTGATAGAGTGTGTTTACAAGTTCCATGACCGCACTGATTGCCGTGTTGAAATGAAACCTGTCCTCTATATCACCTGTAACCTTTTTGACCGTCTGATGCGTCTTCTTCCTCAGGTTTTTCAGATTACCTTCAATTTTCTCTTCGCCGTCAAAAGGCGCTACGCTTTTTATATCATCAAGATAATCCACAACAATGCGCCACACCCTGCCAAGAAAGCGGAAAGAGCCGTCAACACCCTGATCACTCCATTCCAGATCCTTTTCAGGCGGCGCGGCAAAGAGACAGAAAATCCTCGCCGTGTCTGACCCATATTCATCGATTATGTAGTTGGGATCAACGACATTCTTCAGGGATTTTGACATCTTCTCGGTCTTTCCTATCTGCGCCTCAAGACCGCAATGGATGCATTTCCCATCCTTCACCTCTTCGGGCAGCAGGTAACCATGTTTCGCGCATTTCATCGTCTCCTTGCAGACCATCCCCTGGGTAAGCAGATTTGAAAAAGGTTCATCAACACCGACCACACCGAAGTCTCTGAGCATCTTCGTGTAGAACCTCGCGTAAAGAAGGTGCAGGATGGCATGTTCGATTCCGCCTATATACTGATCCACGGGCATCCAGTAATCCACTTTCGCCCTGTCAAGACCCGGCTTTTCAGAACAATCCGCGCAGCAGAACCGGTCAAAATACCATGAGGACTCAACAAATGTATCCATCGTGTCCGTTTCCCTCTTTGCCGGTCCGCCGCAATTGGGGCAGGTGACGTTTATGAATGAGTCAATCATCTCAAGCGGGGATCCACCCTCCCCCGTCAATTCCACATCCTTCGGCAGAACAACGGGAAGGTCCTCCTCGGGAACCGGAACGGCGCCGCACTTTTCGCAGTTGATGATGGGAATTGGAGTCCCCCAGTAGCGCTGCCTGGATATGCCCCAGTCTCTCAGGCGATACTCTATGGTCTTTCTCAGATTCTTCATTCCGTCAAACTTTCCGGAATTAATCAGGATTCCTTCATCCACATAGGCCTCGGTCATGGTGTCGGCCTCCAGCGGATCTGCGGGATTCTGTATAACCACAATCTTCTCAAGATTATATTTTTCGGCGAATTCAAAGTCGCGCTGATCATGCGTGGGAACAGCCATGACACAACCCGTCCCATAGTCCGCCAGGACAAAGTTCGCGGCGTAGATCGGCATCTTTTTGTTCGTTACCGGGTTCAGACAATACGCGTCCAGAAACGCGCCCTCCTTCTCATAATAATCGGACGTCCTCATCATCTTATCCTGTTTCCTGACGCGCTCCACAAAGGCTCTGACATCCTGTTCCACCGGCTTCCCCTTCGCGAGCTCCATTACGAGAGGATGCTCCGCCGCTATGAGCATGAATGTGGCGCCGAATATTGTATCCTGTCTGGTGGTAAAAACCTTGATCACATCATCGGAATCGGCCATGGGGAAAACGAGTTCGCATCCGTAACTCTTGCCGATCCAGTTTCGCTGCATCGTGAGAACCCTATCCGGCCAGCCGGGCAGTTTATCGCAACCATCCAGAAGCTCTTCCACATAATCGGTGATACGGAAAAACCACTGGTCAAAATACTTTTCGGTGACCTCGCTTCCACATCTCCAGCACAGGCCCGCTTCCACCTGCTCGTTGGCCAGGACTGTTTTGCATGTGGGACACCAGTTGACAGACCCGCCTTTTTTGTAGGCAAGTCCTTTTTCGTACATCCAGAGAAAAAAGAGCTGTTCCCACCTGTAATATTCCGGCTCGCAAGTGGATATCTCCCTGTCCCAGTCATAACTGAATCCCATCCTCTTGAGCTGTTTCTTCATGGAGTCGATATTTTCATTTGTCCACTTCGCGGGGGGTATTCCATGCTCGATGGCGGCATTTTCCGCCGGCATACCAAAGGAATCCCACCCTATGGGATGAAGCACGTTAAATCCCCTCATCTTCTTGTATCTTGCCACCACATCGCCTATGGTGTAGTTTCTCACATGCCCCATATGAATCTTGCCTGAGGGATAGGGAAACATCTCCAGAAGATAATATTTTTCCCTTTCAGTGTCTTCAATTACCTTGAACGTCTTTTCATCATCCCAGCATTTCTGCCATTTTTCCTCTATTTCCCTGGGATTGTATTTTCTATTCATTATGATTTCTCCTGATTGATATGGAGAGAATTTCTAACACGTCTCAGCCATTCTTTCAATCCCATTTTTCCAACTATAAACGCCCTCTTCCTTGACATATGAAAATACGATAAATATATTACGCTCCAGAAACGGCGGAGATAACATGAAAGACATTGAAGATATAATAATAAGGTCATTTCGGGAGAGCAGCCGCGTCAAAGAGGTTTTCGTAAACGAGAATCTCTCCAGACTCGTCAAGGTAATCGATGTCATAACGCGGGCGCTGAGCGGTGGCAACAAGATACTGTTGTTCGGAAACGGGGGGAGCGCCGCGGACTCTCAACACATCGCGGCGGAATTCGTCAACAGGTTCATGATAGAGAGACCGCCCCTTCCGGCGATCGCGCTCTGCACGGATACATCCGTCATAACAAGCATTGCCAACGATTATGATTTCTCAGAGATCTTTTCCAAACAGATAAGGGCCATCGGAAATGAAGGAGATGTGGCGTGGGGCATAAGCACCAGCGGTTCGTCACCTAACGTATTGAAGGCCTTCGAAGCCGCGGGCAGACTTGGAATAACAACCATCGCGTTTACCGGAAAGGATGGAGGGGAAATGGCAAGAATAGCGGATCACTGCCTCAATGTTTCCTCCAACAGCACGCCCCGCATTCAGGAAGCTCATATCACAGCGGGACATGTTATCTGTGACATGGTGGATTACAAGCTGTTTAAAAACCCGGATGACAAATCCTGATAAACAGAGGATAATTATATAACTATGGTCGAAGAGTTGATGAAAGACAGGGAACGTAAGGAAGAAGAACACAGCGATAGGACAAGACAGGATGCCGCTCACACAAAACCAAAACCGGTCTCGAAGAAAGAACTTTCAGCAAGACTGGAAGAGGCCGAGAAGAGTGCTTCCGAAAATCATGATAAATACCTGCGCGCCTGCGCCGAACTTGAAAATTACAAGAAACGAGCGGCAAGAGATCGCGAAGATTTTATAAAATATGGCAATGAAACCCTCATCAAAGACATGCTGCCGACAGTGGACAACATGGAGAGGGCTCTGGAGCACGCGTCCGACTCGGAAGACTTCAAGGCATTCGTGGACGGGCTCGCTCTGATTCACGACAGCTTTCTCGTGGCACTCGGCAGGCATGGTGTTGAGGAAATAGAGGCCATCGGCAAAGACTTTGACCCCAACTTCCACGAGGCGATGATGCAGGTGGAGGGCAAAAGGAAAGAAGATAACAAGGTTGTGGAAGAATTTGAAAAGGGATACCTGTTGAACGGCAGATTGCTGAGACCGTCAAAGGTGTCTATTTCAAAGAATATAAACAAATAGGATAATATAACAGGAGGACTGATTAAAATGGGTAAAATTATAGGAATCGATCTAGGGACAACAAACTCGTGTGTCGCCATAATGGAAGGAAGTGACCCGGTTGTGATAGCGAACCAGGAGGGAGGCAGGACTACTCCATCAGTAGTAGCTTTTACAGAAAGCGGCGAACGTCTGGTCGGACAGACCGCCAGGCGACAGGCCATTACCAACCCGGAAAACACCGTGTACGCGGTGAAGAGGTTGATAGGAAGAAAGTATTCGTCAAAGGAAGTCCAGTACGATATCACCATCAGCCCCTTCAAGATTACAAAGGCGGGAAACGGCGACGCCCAGATAACGGTAAGAGGCAAGAAATACAGTACGCCGGAGATATCTTCGATGATACTGGCAAAGATGAAGCAGACCGCCGAAGATTACCTTGGAGAGAAGGTAACCGACGCGGTAATCACCGTCCCGGCCTATTTCAATGACTCACAGAGAC
Organism: Deltaproteobacteria bacterium; assembly: GCA_019313735.1. Lineage (GTDB taxonomy): Bacteria > Desulfobacterota > Syntrophia > Syntrophales > UBA2210 > UBA2210. The sequence continues at coordinate 7,342 of JAFDAR010000051.1, forward strand.
AGGCGACAAAGGACGCCGGAAAGGTCGCGGGGTTGAACGTCCTTCGTATAATAAACGAGCCAACCGCCGCGGCGCTCTCCTATGGTCTCGACAAGAAAGGAGACGAGAAGATAGCGGTATTCGATCTGGGTGGAGGAACTTTTGATATTTCCATCCTGGAGCTGGGTGGCGGTGTTTTTGAGGTCAAATCAACCAATGGCGATACCCATCTGGGGGGTGAGGACTTCGACCAGAAACTGATAGACTACATAGCGGATGAATTCAAGAAGGATCAGGGTATCGACCTGAGAAGCGACAAGATGGCCCTCCAGCGCATCAAGGAAGCGGCAGAGAAGGCGAAAATGGAACTCTCCTCATCCATGGAGACAGACATAAATCTGCCCTTTGTCACGGCCGACGCGTCTGGTCCCAGACACCTCAACATAAAGCTCACCAGGGCCAAAATGGAAATGCTCGTTGAAGATCTGATAGAAAAACTCGCCGCTCCATGCAAGACCGCACTGAAGGACGCCGGCCTGAGCACTTCAGACATAAACGAGGTCATCCTTGTAGGTGGTATGACACGTATGCCCCGGGTGCAGCAGAAGGTCAAAGAGATATTCGGCAAAGAGGCCAGCAAGGGAGTAAACCCGGATGAAGTGGTCGCGGTGGGAGCCGCCATCCAGGCAGGCGTGCTGGCCGGTGACGTAAAGGACGTGCTCCTTCTCGACGTAACGCCACTGTCTCTCGGCATAGAGACACTGGGAGGCGTCATGACAAAGCTCATCGAGAAAAACACCACCATCCCGACAAAGAAGAGCCAGACCTTCTCCACTGCTGCTGACAACCAGCCCGCGGTAAGCATACACGTACTGCAGGGAGAACGCTCCATGGCATCGGATAACAGGACACTCGGAAGATTTGAGCTTACAGGTATTCCGATGGCCCCCAGGGGACTTCCGCAGATCGACGTCACCTTTGATATCGACGCGAACGGCATTGTACACGTGTCCGCCAAGGATCTCGGCACCGGCAAGGAGCAGAGTATCAAAATTACCGCTTCGAGTGGACTCTCCGAAGAAGAGATAGACAAGCTGGTAAAGGACGCGGAATCTCATGAAGAAGAGGACAAGAAGAAAAAGGAACTGATAGAACTGCGAAATCAGGCAGACTCGCTGATCTACAGTGTCGAAAAGAACCTGAAAGAAATGGGTGATCAGATAGACGCGGAGCAGAAATCCAGAATAGAAGAATCCATCGTCAAACTAAGAAAGGCCATGGAACAGGACGACATAGACGTCATAAAGGCCGCTCAGGAAGAGATGACACAGGCATCGCACAAGCTGGCGGAAGCCATGTACGCGAAGGCAACCGCGAAAGAGGCTGAAAAGGAAGGTCCTTCGAAAGAAGGCGCGCAGGCCGAATCGACAAAGACCGACGACGACGTAGTGGATGCCGACTTCGAAGAAGTAAATAAAGAGTAACTGATCAGGTGAACAGGCTGTAGGCTGAAGACTGTTAGCGAGAAACCAAATAAAGATTCACAGTCTGGAATACATGAAAACAACAAATGCCCGGGGGACAACCCCCGGGCATTTTAATACTATTAAATACAGACGTATATATTCGTAGAGCCTTTTATTCAGGCTGCCCAGATCTCAGAGGGAAATTTAAATTTGACAGCTTTGTAAAAAGTCCAACTTCTGCGTTCCGCTGCATCCTTCGTCACTGCGGCGTACCGTAAGTACGCCTCATTCCTCAGGATTTGCGCGCCTTGAATTTGGAGCTTTTTACTTTGCCGTCCAATCTTGCCTTTTTACGAGTACATCAAATTTAGCCCATTTTCTATTAACGATCCCCTTGGCTTTAAGAAAATACTCGGTTGAAAATCGAAAGGATGTATTTGAAAAATTGGCGGAAGTGCATGGGAATCGAACCCATCCTGGTATAAATAATTATGATGTAATATCAGTAGGTTATCAGGAGGTTACAGGTTAAGGTTAAAGAAAAGTTAAAGGATTTGAATATTGATTTCTTTCAGAAATCATGAATGTCGAGTTTGTGCGGTTGGACACGCACGCTCTTGGTAAGTTTTGGTTTGAGCTTTATAAGCACTACGTAATATCCAATCGATGCTGCTGCCCAGACTATCTGCATAAGCCATGTAATATTATGCCCATTAAATTGAAATATTACGGGGTTCCACCAGTACTGTATAAAAACCCATCCATCATTAAGCGTGCTGGAAAGTTCAACAAGCAATTCGGAGGCTTGTCCCCAAACCAGGAATACTAACATTTCTGACCATCGAAAATGTTGAAACAAAGGCTTGCGGCATATTCTATATACCAGCCAAATGCCTATCACGAAAATTAATCCATCCCACAAGGAATGGGATATCATAAATACCCGATAATGAGCAATCAAAGGGCGGACCCATGTAATAATGGGGATAGAGGTAAATTCGCCGCTCAGAACGAATATTGGAATTTCCCAGGTTGTTCCGACCAGGACTCCAATCCAGAAAAAATGCCACACGAATTTTTCGATACGTCCGGTTTTATATAAAAAATAAAACAGGAACGGAGAAGAAAAACCTATCAGCAAATCAAGGTAATAATAAGTTTCTTTAAAAATTTCGAGCATGTAATTCCTGCTTAAATTGAAATTGGCTATTGAATCATATAACGTTGCTAATCAGCCGCGCGGCTTTTTGCGGCGGGTGGATTTGCCTTGTTAGGTCTTTCTCAATATTTGCTTAACCACATTATCAGACCAAAATATACGATAAATATCCGTTTCCGCTAATCCATATCCATGATGTATGCACCAGTTTCTGTATTAATCTGATCTTCATCACCCATGTCAAGATAATATTGCCCTGTCTCTGTACCGAGTGAATCACCATCTCCCATATCCCTAATGTATTCGCCTGTTTCAGTATTCAGACTATCTGCGTGGGACAAAGCCGAGGACGCTGAAACAAAAAAAATAAGAGTAATAACTACTATTAAATACTTCATTTTGACTCCCCTTTCGGTCACGTCAAGTAATGTTCGCAATTTCGAGTAACGAGACCATCGAGATCTCCAATTTATGCTGCCTGTTGTAATGCCAATCGTTGCTCCTCAATGAGTGACTGTTTGATGTA
>JAFDAR010000052.1 GCA_019313735.1 Deltaproteobacteria bacterium
AATTTCAATAGAATATTCCCGAGCTCAAATCTTATCTCATTGTTGGATGGATCGGTCCGGAGAAAATCTCTGTAAATCTCCACCGCCTTTTCATTTTTATCCTGAGATCTGTACAGCATTCCAAGATCTATCAATGCCGGTCTGAATGTTGGTTTTATGTCCAGTGTCTTTTGGAGCCATATCTCGGTTTCATCATAATTTTTCATCGCGGCATATATCTTGGCAAGGTAATAGCTACCCATAAGGTTCAAGGGGTCAAGTTTGAGAAGATCGTTAAGCTCCCTTATTGCGTTTTCATAATCCTTATTTTCGCGGTAGAACAGGCTGAGGAAGAGATATGCCTCCAGTTTTTTCGGATCTATATCAATAACCCTGTTGTATTCATTTATGGCGTCTTCGTATCTTTTAAGATTGCCATACAGACCACCCAGCAGGATATGGGAATCGATATCTTCAGGGTCGCAAGCTACAGACTTTTCCAACAATCTGACCGCTGTGTCAATCTCTCCCTTTTTTATGTAGAGTGTGGCAAGTTCATTCATGAGATAGGAAGATTCGGGATCAAACCGAAGGGCGCTCTTATATTCACCAATGGCCCTGTCAATCTCTCCACTAAGCGCAAAGAGCACCCCGAGAGAATAGTGGTAATATCCATTTGGAAGAACGTCTCCCTCCCGTTCCTGTGGACCGACTTGTTTCTCATATGGGGGATATATACATGCTGTTAGAACAGAGAAAAGGATGATGATGATTATTATAATGGCGGTATTTCTTATGTTATGTGTGGTTTTCATATTTTATTTTTGATGCAGGCGTAAAGAGTCAGTTTTCTTCGCTCAAAACCATTTTGGGGATACTGTGATCGCCTGGATTGAAATCCTTCCCTTGCAAACATCCCAATCCTTACTGAACCAGATCGGATAATGGCACAATGTGTATATTCCTGTGCCGGAAGATGGGCAGCGCTTTTCTGATTGCCTGTATTGTACTTTCATGCGGATGCCCGATAATTACAATTGTTCTCCAGCTATCCTGTTTCTTGGCAATACGATTTAATATATCAAGCGTTTCTTCAAGACCACAGTCGTTATCAAGAAAAATATCTCTTCCAACATGCCGCAATCCTATTTTCTTCGCAACCTGTATTCCCTTTGAGCTTTTCGTTGTCAGGCTGTCTAAGAAAAAAAGACCTCTTTTCTTCAGCTGATCCAGAACTATTTCTACTTTCTCTCCATCTTCCATAAATTTGGACCCCATATGATTGTTGACGCCTGATAGATGGGGAACATCCTTGATATCTTCCTCCAGTTGATTCACGATCTCATCCCTGTCCATCTGTAAAAGAAGCGCTCCGCTACCCGGACACTTCCCGGGATAACCATATGGTTCCATGGGCAGGTGCAGGATCACCTCTCTTCCCGCCTTGTTTGCCCTCTCGGCAACCAATATGGAATATGAAAGATGGGGAAGAATGGAGACCGTTATGGGTGCATCTATCTGAAGGATTTTATCCAGGACCAGTAGATCATACCCCATATCGTCAATAACAACGGCTATTCTGTTTTCCGTCTCGGGCACAGTTTCTCTGTCTGCCTGCACCGTGTTCCTGTGTTCCGCCGGTTCCCCGGATTTTACGCTTTCATGTTTAGTACTATCCCTCGCAACAACCTTCTTAACCGATACTTCCCTGTGTGAAACCTGTGCGGTTTCAACGCGTACCCAGCGATACAGTGAATATCCCGCGAATACCACGACGGCAAACAAGACAAATATACATATCCAGCTTCCAAGAGACCTTCCCGAGACCTTTGCATAACGTCCCCTTTTGCCCAATTCCTGCGTCAGTCTCAAATTTTAATCCTCGAAATATCCAATATATACCTGTGGTTAAAATTCTCGCCTTCCTTGAACTTGAACAAAATTGAACATTCTGCAAAGGTCTCCTTCCCTTCAAATGAGCAACCTTTCTCTTTGACTTTTTTAAAATATATCGTCCTGTTTTTCACCCTGATATCATACAGACACCCGACAAACTGCGCTCAAGCAGAAACCGTTCTGGTCAGTGATTTTTCATCATCTCATATCTTCTTGAAAATATCCCAGCTCCTCAAAAGATCTATAGCACTTTTTAACTGGTTGTCCTTCCTGAGATCTATCATCTCTTTATCGGTCTTGTCACCTTTCACTTCCTCTTTTTCACTTTCTATGTGCCCTTTCAGATCCTTTTCTCTGATCTGTCTGGACTGGTCTTTACCAGTAATAGCAGGTTTTACATATTCAACAACAATGTCAGGAACAATTCCCCTGGCCTGAATGCATTCCCCTGCAGGCGTATAATACCTTGCAATTGTCAGTTTGAGTGCCGAGCCATCTTTCAGGGGGACGATGGTCTGTACAATTCCCTTTCCAAAGGTCTGAGTGCCCAGCAGTATAGCCCTTTTATTGTCGTGAAGCGCGCCCGATACAATCTCCGCGGCGCTGGCGGTTCCACCGTTTATCAGGATAATTACAGGACATTCCGGTTCATCACCGTCATCCCTGGCTGTGTCTACATGTCCACTGTCTTTTGCTCTTCCCTTCGAAGACACAATCACTCCGGATTTGAGAAACATATCCGACACCTTCACCGACTGGCTCAAAAGTCCACCCGGATTATTTCTTAAGTCCAGAATAAGTCCCTTTAAATGTACATCCCCGGCATTTATCTCTTTGAGAGCTTTATCAAGTTCATCCGCGGTTGTTTCCTGGAAATTCGAAATCCTGATGTAACCAATATCCCCGGAATATGTCTTTTGCTTTACACTTTTTATTTCTATAATATCTCTTACTATATCAAAATCTATGGAATTGTCTTCGCCCTCGCGAATGATTGTTATGGTTATCTTTGTTCCCTTCTTGCCACGGAGCCTGTGCACCGCATCGATTATCGTGAAATCCTTTGTTGTCTCACCGTCGATTTTGATTATCTTGTCACCCGCCTTGACACCGGCTATAAACGCAGGTTTGTCCTCTATAGGAGCGACCACGGTGATCATATCATCCTGCATAGTTATGACAATACCCAGACCGCTGAAGGTCCCTTTTGTATCAACCTGCAGATCATGGTACTGTTCGGCAGTCATAAAAGTACTGTGCGGATCCAGTGATTTTATCATTCCATTTATGGCACCATGAATAACAACCTTTGGATCAATATCTTCTACATAGTTCTTTTCCACCATATTAAGCACTTCGTTGAACAGCTTCAGATTCTTGTAAGTTTCATTATCTATAGCAAAAGCTGCCCTGTGACCCACTAATGAGATTAATATAGCGAAAGTCAGGAGCGCTGACAGGAAAAGACCACTCTTTTTATTGAAATTCATCTTTATCTAAACCTCCAATGCATTAGATGCTTCGAAAAAAGGTAACTACACCTTTTCCCAACAATTTTCCATAAGTTTCTAACTCTGACACAGTCGTAAGAGAAAACATCCGCTTCCGGGATAAACCTCTGGATCTCAGATTAGCAGCCTCTGTGCCACTTCTTTTTCCGCGGGCAATATATCAACGTGGCTTACCCTGCCTCCCGTGCAACAATCCACAGCGGTCTTTACATCACCAGGCGCATCACTGTAAAGGACACATATACCGGCGGCTAATTGCAGATCCTCCTTTTTGCACCCATAAGGCACCAGAACCGTGGGACCGGGAAAGTCTCTGACCTCGATCATTGTATCATGATCTTGCGACAGAGCTCTGATAGCCACATTCTCCATCTTTTTCCGGCCTACAATTATCTTTGTTTTATCATTCAGACGCAAGTGTCTTCCAACCTTGAGGAGTTCCAGGTCTCTGATCTCCAGACCGTTAGCGTGCGCGAAGAGGTCTCTCAGTCTCTTTGCAAATCCTGGATCTGTAAGAAGACATCCTCCAGCCGGTTTTGCGTAACCTGTCAGCTGGTATTTATCAGCCAGCTCCATCTGACGCTTCCTGCCCCTTCCCTGGATATCCAGCAATCTCCGCCTGTCGATTTTACCCTCCATCTCAGGTTTCGTCTCCGGCAAAAGTCCGGCGCTCAGTGGCCGAACAATGTATTCCTGATAACCCGACCTCTTTGCCACAACATGGAGAGATTGCTTTCCCTGAGACATTGGACGCTGTCCCAACACCTCACCGGTAAAAATAAAATCGGCGTTTTCCGATTCCATCTTCTCCCCGGCTTTCTTGAGCATCAGTATGTGGCAGTCTATGCAGGGATTCATATTTCTGCCATACCCATACCGCGGTGCCCTGAGCATAACGAGGTGCTCCCTCGTAATGTCCACTACGGACAAGGGAAGGTCGATTGCCTTACACGCTTTCAGTGCCCTGTCGGCACTAAAAAAAGGTGTTTCAAAGGCAACACCTTGAACTTCAATCCCCTGTTCCTGAATAACCTTGACAGCAAGCATGCTGTCAAGGCCGCCTGATATCAGAGCAATCCCCTTTACCTTCAATATCTTACCAGCTTCACTTTATATTCTTTATTAAGCAGTCCACAGATCTCTCTGTCGACATCATAATCTACCAGATACAATATTTCGCTATCTCCCAGCCGCAAGGCGGGAAGGGATATATAGCCGCTTTCTTTCCCGTTACGTCCTGAGAGTGGGAACTTGAAATCGCTATTTAAACAGGGGATTTTTATAGCGCGCATAATACTCTCAATGACTTTTTTCCGGCTCTCCCCCTTCGATATAAAGACAACCCTGTCACCTCTCTTCTGCAGGATATTTATGACCTGATCGGGGATACTGCTTGAGGTTATAATTATGCGCCCACCCTCAGTATTCAGTAACAGGTCTGTCTTTATAGACAGGGTCAACCCATCTCCGATTAATATATCGACCCCGGAATCTTTCGCCGGAGAATATCCCAGCATTTCAAGCAGCGACTTAGCCAGTTCCATATCGCTGCCGGAATCCAGAACCTGTGCAGGACAAGACTGATACACCTTTTTATCAGCCGCTATGCCGAGACCATCCATTATCTCAATTATCTCAAGACCATTCCCCCGGGCATAATTCTTTACAGGAAGCGGCACCAGCTGAGAAGACCTGCTGACAAAATTAAACGCGTAACTGCCTTCTCCCCTGAATCGCGGTTTTTTCGACACAAGCCACTCGACAGAGACCTTGACTATGGGAGTCTTGCCAACCTCCTCGTACCGGTTGATCTTTCTGGCCTCATATACCCCGGTAGCATCTATTATTCTTTCCAGTATAGAGGATATTCCTTCACCTTTTTGCACACTGATCACGCGGTAGTTTTCCCACGTTGATTCTATAACTCTTTTCAGATCCGCAGGTATCCGGTTCGACAGATCAAACAGGATTATGTTGCCATCATTTATTTCTATAACAGAAACCCTGGAGCAATCGATTTTTACTTCACCGGAAGGAGGCACCGGGATACAGTAACTTCCATCTGTTATTACCACGCCATACATTCTGTTTATAATATAACTTACAACGGGTAGTACCTTATATTCAGGTATGGTAACAGCATCCCTGATCCCGTCAGGTAACAGCGCCATATCATGGGCTGTACTAGGGAGGAGCAACGTTTGACCGGGATATATTCTGTCTAAATTCCTGATCTTCGGGTTGAGACGCTTTACAAGCCCTAATATTCTATAGATTTCCCCGTGAGACCTTCCTGACTTTTTGTAGATAATGCCCGAGACACTGTCTCCCCTCTTCACAACATATTTCAGGATAATCTTCTCTTTCTTTTCATCGGAAAGCGCACCGGAAGATAGACGCGCGGCGGCGGCTGTTTCTCCAGCCGTTTCTGAAAAGCTTTTTTGGGGAAGGAGCAACTTCTGACCGGGATATATAACATTCAGATCCTTCATTTGAGGGTTAAAACGCTTCACGAGTTTCAGTATTCTGTAAGCCTCTCTCTTTGAGACAGCGTATTTCTTCCAGACTATGCCAGACAGGCATTCACCTTTCTTCACAATATAAGCGTCTGTCTGGTGTCTGGAGACTCCTACCCTCTTTAATGAAATATAGGCAGTATCTTCTCTGGAAAACGCAATAATGAGGAAACCACCCTGTAGATTCCGCCTGTTCATAAGAATTCTCCTTCAAATATGGCAGTTTTTATATATGCATACCGCACAAAAGTCAAATCTGGAAACGCACAAGAGAGCCTTCAAAAGCAGTGGCTTAGTTTGACACTCTCCAGAACTTCATATAAGAAGATGATTCTGTCACCCTCACCCTTTCTATAACGATTTACCCTAATTCAAGAATACGGAGCTGACAATGGATGAAATAAAATTCGGTTGCCTTACCTTCATACAGGGAATGAATGGGGGAAGA